>DATEGF010000311.1:0-20925 GCA_035280245.1 Allostellaceae bacterium | reverse complement strand
GTCTCATCGTCCTGGGAGTGCCATCTAACGACTTCGGTGCTCAGGAGCCCGGCACGGCGGCGGAGATCAAGACTTTCTGCTCGACGAACTATCACGTGACCTTTCCACTCGCGGCGAAGGTGCACGTGATCGGCGGCGAGGCGCACCCGGTCTATCGCTGGATCGAGACCGAGCTCGGCGAGGCCGGCGTACCCCGCTGGAACTTTCACAAATACCTGATCGCGCCCGACGGCAGCCTCGCGGGCGCCTGGCCCTCCGCGGTAAAGCCGCAGGCACCGGAGATCGTCGAGGAGATCGAGCGGCAGCTCGGGTGAGCGGGCGGCTGGAGCTGCGCCGGGCCGGCGCGGCTGACGCCGCGGCCGTCCGCGACTTGACGCGCGAGGCTTACGCCAAATGGGTCCCGCTCATCGGCCGCGAGCCCAAGCCGATGGCGGCCGACTACGCGGAAGCGGTGCAGCGCCATCTCATCGATATGCTCTATGTCGACGGCGTGCTCGCGGGATTGGTCGAGATCATCCCCTGGTCCGATCACATGCTGATCGAGAACCTCGCGGTGTCGCCGGCGTTCCAGGGAAAGGGCTTCGGCCAGCACCTGCTGTCGCATGCCGAGGCACTGACGGCCGCGCACGGGCTTGGCGAAATTCGACTTTACACGAACAAACGCTTCGAGGCCAACGTGGCGTTCTATCTCAAGCGAGGATATCGCCTCGATCGAGAAGAGCCGTTCCCCGGTGGTAGTGTCGTTGTCCACATGAGCAAGCGTCTTGGGCCAGGCGCCTCGTCTATGGGAGAGCATTCGAGTGAGCGATGAGCAGATTCAGGTCGGAGCTGGCTTTTTTTGCGCCATGGCCATTTTTGATGTTGGCGTTCAATATCAAATGGCAATATTTCATAAGATACTGGGCTCTTTTCTTTGGTCGTAATAGGTTGTCCGTGTTGTCTTTTCGTATTTTTGCTTTGGTTGGATTTATTAGCTTCATTTGGAAATTGATATCGCTCTTGTTGACCTATCGTATATCGGTAAGAGGTGTTGGACTTTCTGCCATCTACGGAATCCTCATCCTCGGGCTAATACTGCTGCTCGATCGCGTATCCCTCTTTTTGAATCGAGCCGGGGACGATGTTAAAGATCCCTGACGTTGCGAAAGCAGTGAAGAAAGAGCACTGCGAAAAGTGCTCGTGCAGTCGCAGGTTCGCGGTCGAACCCGACTCATGAGAGCGTCGTCGCAAGCTCCGCGAAATCGGCGACGATCAGATCGGGCTGGTGCGGCGTCTCGCCGAAGGGGCGCTTGCGCCGGTCGATGAAGGCGCTGCGCATGCCGAAGGCCTTGGCGCCGATGCAGTCGAAGGCGTGATTGGCGACGAAGAGGCAGCTCGAGCGGTTCTCGCCGATCGCCTGCTCGGCCGTGGCATAGGTCTTCCAGTGCGGCTTGAAATAGCCGGCGTCCTCCGCGGAAATCACGTGATCGAAGCGGAAGCCGATGTGCGGTCCCGCGGCCTTCAGCATGTCGCGGTCGCCGTTCGAGAGGATCGCGAGCTTGAGCCCCGCGCCGCGCAGCCGCTCCAGCGCCGCCACCACGTCGGGAAACGGCTTCAGCGTCTCGATCTGCGAGACGAGCCAGCGCACCTCGTCCTGCGTGTAGCTGATTTTGCAGCGGTCCATCACATAGGAGACGGCGCGATGACCGATCTGCCGATAGGGCGTGTGCCCGCGATCACAGAGCGCGTCGATCATCGAGTTCTCGAAATGCGTCCGTCGCCACCACGTGACGAAACTATTGGGCTCTCCGGCCCAGCCTTTCTTCTTCAAGAAAGGCGTCACCGCCTCCGTGAGCCCCTTCTGCATGTCGACGACGGTGCCGTATTGGTCGAAGACCAGCACCTTGATCTCGCGCTTTAGAATCTCGGGACTTTCCATCAGAGCGCCTCGTGCCTGGACAGGATCAGTGCGTCCTTCGACGCGCTCGCAACGCTCGCTTGCTCAAGATGAGGCGCATTCTTTCTGCCCGCCCCATGGGCCTAATCCTGAGCAAGGGCCATCAGGCCCGCGTCGAAGGACGCACGATATCGAAGCCGCGGAAAGCCGCCTCGATTTCAGCCTCGGTGGCGAACTGGCCGGCTCTTGCCTCCTTGAAACCCTGCAGCACCCCGGCGAGATGCGCTGGATCGATGGGCTCAGGCTCCCGGTTGTCCTTATCGACACGCTTCGTCATGAGCGAACGATAGGCGCTCGCTCCCACCGAGGGAAGAGCACCTACGCCGCCGCCTTCGCCGTCTTTGGCAACTCCCGCGCGCTCTTGAGCGTGCGCACGGCGAGGCGCTCGATGCGGCCGCGGATTTCCATCTCGTGGCGCTCGGCGTGGTCGATCTCGACGCCGGCGCGCGTCACCACTGCCTCGGAGACCACCAGCTCCGCGTGATAGGTCTTGGTCAGGCCCTCTAAACGGCTCGCGGTGTTGACGCTGTCGCCGACCGCGGTCACCGAGACCGCTCGGCCGTAGCCCATCTCGCCGACAATGGCGGGACCTGTGTGGATCCCGATGCCGATGCGGAGCGGCTCCGTCAGGTCGTGGGAGAGGATCTCGTTGAGGTGCGCAAGGCGCTCGGACATCGCGCGCGCCGCCGCCAGCGCCTCGCGGCAACCGGCATCGACGCCGCGATCGAGCCCAAAGAGCGCCATGACGCCGTCGCCGATGAATTTGTCGATGCGCCCGCCCGCCTCCTCGACCGCGTGACCCATCTCGGCGAAGTACCGGTTCAGGAGAAAGACCACGTCGTAGGGCAGCTTCTGCTCGGAGAGCTTGGTGAAGGCGCGGAGGTCCGCGAATAGGATCGCAATCTCGCGCTCGCTGCCGGTGAGATAGCTTGGCCGGCGGAAGCCGTCCCGCGCTTGCGCCGTCGCCGGCAGCAGCGGTGTCACGCGAAGATCGCTGACCGGCCGGAGCTGACAGGCGAGCCGCACGTCGGGCGCCGCGCCGACGCGCTCCAGCACCTTGAGCTCGGCGGGCTCCGGCGGCGGCATGGCGTCGGGCTCGCCCGCGACGCGGACGCGGCAGGTCGAGCAGCGGCCGCGACCGCCGCACACGGATGCGTGGGGAATGCCGTTGAGCCGGCTCGCCTCCAGCACCGAGAGGCCCGGCAGGATCTCCACCACACGGCCACTCGGATAGGTCAGACGCACGACACCGCGCCGGCGCTGCCAGTACCGGCGCAGGACACGCGCTACGAGCACCGCCAACAGCGCACTCAGGAATCCGATGCGCACCGAGGCGATGAGCAGGTCGATGGTCGCCGCATCTTCAGGCGCGGCGTTCGGATGTGTTTTGTGGAGCTCGGCGACCCACGCAGGATCCGCCGCGAGGGCAAGCACCTCTCGGCCGGCCTCGGCATAGCCGAGGATCGCGAGCGTCGGCATCAACAGCGCGAAGGCGAAGAGCCACGGCTGCCAGCGCTCGTACCACGGCTTGAGCTTGAGCGTGAACCGGAGCCCGATCACCGCATGTATCCAGGCGATCACCAGCACGGTGAGCTGGAGCAGGCCCGCCCACGGATCGGCGACGTAATAGTTGTAGAGCAGCGAGGAGTAATACCCGAAGTCGGCACCGAAGTAGGTGTCGGCGACGCGCGTGTGCAGCACGTGCGCCGTCAGAATGAAGGGTATGCAGAAGCCGAGCACCAGCTGAAGAGCCTCGGCGAGCGGCATCTTGAGGGACCGACGCTGCCACAGCGCCCAGAGCGCGAGGCAGTAATGGACGGCGAAGGCGCCATAGAGCGCGAGCGTGCCGAGATCGCTCGCCCAGACTTTGTAGATGCGCTCGAGGGAGCGATCCATGAGGTCGAGCGAGACGAGGCCCAGGCTGTGATTGACGAAGTGGGTCGTCACGTAGGCGAACATGACGAGCCCTGAAGTCAAGCGCAGCCGCCGGATCAAACCGTTTCCCCGCCCTTGCCTCACGCGCGCCGACACATTACACCGTTTTAAGTTGCAAACGAGACCGGCGCGCGGCGATTCCGGCGCAGCTGATATCTGCGTGCCGGGACGCTGTCGCAGAACGCGGTCGGAGGGAAGTTTTGTCGAGCACCAAGAGAGACGACGGGTCGCCGGACGAGATGGTGTCCGTGCGCCATCTCACCAAGCATTTCGGACCGATCCTCGCCGTCGACGACGTGTCGCTGGCGGTTCGGCGCGGCGAGGTGCTGGGCTTCCTCGGGCCCAACGGCGCCGGCAAGTCCACCACCATGAAAATGATCACCGGCTTCCTGGCGCCGAGCGCCGGCACCGCGGTGGTCTGCGGCGCCGACATCACCGAGGACCCGATCGCCGCCAAGCGCCAGATCGGCTACCTGCCGGAGGGCGCCCCGTCTTATCCCGACATGACGCCGCCGGCGTTTCTGCAATTCGTGGCGCACATCCGCGGCTTTCGCGGATCGGAGGCGCGCGAGCGTATCAAGACCGCGATCGAGCGCACCGCGCTCGAGAGCGTGCTGGCGCAGCCCATCGATACGCTCTCCAGAGGCTTCAAGCGCCGCGTCGGCCTCGCGCAGGCGCTCTTGCACGACCCGCCCGTCCTGATCCTCGACGAACCCACCGACGGGCTCGATCCCAACCAGAAGCACGAGATGCGCAAGCTCATCAATGTGCTGGCGCCGGAGAAGGCGATCATCGTCTCGACGCATCTGCTCGAGGAGGTGGACGCCATCTGCAGCCGCGCGGTCGTGATCGCCAACGGCAAGCTGGTCGCCGACGGGACCCCGGCCGAGCTCGAGCAGCGCTCCCGGCATCATAACGCCGTCCACATCCAGGTTGCCGGCATCGCCTCCAGCGAGGTCGAGGCGGCGCTCGCGCGGCTGCCCGGCGTTGCCTCGGTCGAGCCGGCCGATGACGACGACGGCACGGCATTGATCGCCTTTGCGAAGGACGGCCGCTCCATCATCGGCGAGGTCGCCGATCTCGCCCGTGCCATGCGCTGGGAGGTGGCGGGTCTCAGGGTCGAGCGCGGTCGGCTCGACGACGTCTTCCGCGCCGTCACCTCCGTGACGGCTTGAGGCGCGGCACAATCATGGGTCACGTCGCCGTCATCGCCCGCCGCGAGCTCGCGAGCTATTTCGCGATACCGCTCGCTTACGTCTTCATCGTGATCTTCCTGGTCATGGCGGGGTCGCTCGCGTTCTTCGTGGGCAATTTCTTCGACCGTAGCCAGGCGGATCTGCAACCCTTCTTCACTTTCCATCCCTGGCTCTACCTCGTGCTGATCCCGGCGCTCGCCATGCGACTCTGGGCCGAGGAGCGCAAGAGCGGCACCATCGAATTGCTGTTGACCCTGCCGATCTCCATGACCGAGGCGGTCATCGGGAAATTCCTGGCGAGTTGGATCTTCGCGGGGATCGCGCTCGCGCTCACGGCGCCGTTCTGGATCACCGTCAACTATCTGGGCCACCCCGACAACGGCGTGATCCTCGCGAGCTACATCGCGAGCTTCTTGATGGCGGGCGCCTTCCTCGCGATCGGCGCCTGCCTGTCGGCGCTCACCAAGAATCAAGTGATCGCCTTCGTGGTGGCGGCGGCCGCGTGCTTCGTCTTCACCGTGAGCGGCTCACCCATCGTGCTGGGCTTCGTCAAGGGCTGGGCGCCGGAGACGATCATCGCCGCGGTCAGCGGGTTCAGCTTTCTCACCCACTTCAACGCGATCATCCGCGGCGTGATCGATTTGCGCGATCTCGTGTTCTTCCTCTCGGTGATCGCCTTCTTCCTCTACGCCAATGCGATCATCGTCGACCTCAAGAAGGCGGACTGAGGCAAGCCCATGAGATTTCCCGCCTTCTCCCGTCGCACGCTCGCACTCCTGAGCCTCGCCTCGGCGGCGGTGTTCTTCGTGTCGGTGAACGTGATCGCGAACCACATGTTGCGATCGGCGCGGATCGACCTGACCGCAAGCCGCATCTACACGCTCTCCGACGGCACCGCGCGCACCATCGCGCAGATTCAAGAGCCGGTCACGCTGCGCTTCTACTATTCGCGCCGGCTCGGCGACGAGATCCCGTCCTACGGCATCTATGCCCAGCGCGTGCGCGAGACCCTCGAGGAGTACGCCGCGCGCGCCAAGGGCAAGATCGATCTGCAGGTGATCGATCCCGAGCCGTTCTCGCCCGAGGAGGATCGCGCCGTGGCGCTTGGCCTCCAGGGTGTGCCGGTCGAGCAGGGTGGCGAGAAGGTTTATTTCGGCCTCGCCGCCACCAACTCCACCGACGACCAGGAGCTGATCCCGTTCTTTCAGCCCGAACGCGAGCGCTTCCTCGAATACGACCTCACCAAGATGATCCACGCCATCGCGCGGCCGAAGCGGACCGTGATCGGCCTCGCCTCGTCGCTGCCGGTCGAGGGAGATTTCGCGGCCGCGATGCAAGGCCAGCCGCTACGGCCCTATGCGATCGTGAACCAGCTGCGCCAGCTCTACGAGCTGCGCACGATTTCGACCGAGTTCGACAAGGTCGAGCCTGACGTCGACGTGCTCCTGATCATCCACCCGCAGGGCCTCTCGGAGAAGACGCTCTACGCCATCGACCAGTTCGTGCTCGGCGGTGGCCGCGCGCTGGTGTTCGTCGACCCGCACTCCGAGATGCAGCAAGTGCGCTCCAACCCCTATGCGCCCCCGGGCGGTCCGGTCGACAGCAACCTGGAGCCGCTGTTCAAGGCTTGGGGTGTCGAGCTCGAACCCAAGGTGGTGGCGGGCGACCGGCAGGAGGCGCGCCGGGTGAACATCGGCACCTCCACCTCGCCCGTGCCGCTCGAGTACGTCGCCTGGCTGCAGCTCAAGGACGATGCGCTCAACAAGGACGACGTCGTCACCGCAGACCTCGACCAGATCAACATGGCGAGCGCCGGCATCCTGAAGCCCGTGAAGGACGCCAAGACCACCTTCACGCCGCTAATCCAGACCTCGGCGGACTCCGAGGAGATTCCGGCCGACAAGGTCGAGGGCATGCCCGACGTGCAGGGGCTTCTCGATAACTTCAAGCCCTCGGGCGAGCGCTATACGCTCGCCGCGCGGATCAGCGGTCCGGCGCAGACCGCATTCCCCGACGGTCCGCCAAAGGCCAAGGACGAGCAGAAATCGAGCGACGCGTCGAAGACCGACGCCACTAAAAAGGCCGACCCAGTCAAGGCCGAGGACCCGCCGCAGATCAAAGAAGCGAAGCAGCCGATCAACGTGATCGTGGTTTCCGATACCGACATGCTGAACGACCGGTTCTGGGCACAGACCCAGGACTTCTTCGGCCAGCAGGTCATCGTCCCTACCGCGAGCAACGGCGACTTCGTCGCGAACGCGCTCGAGGTGCTGGCGGGCGGCAACGATCTCGTCAGCCTCCGAAGCCGTGGAACCGCCGCGCGGCCGTTCGTGGTCGTCGACCAGATCCAGCACGCGGCCGAGGCGCAGTACCGCGCCAGCGAGAAGGCGCTCGAGGGCAAGCTCAAGGCCACCGAGGACAAGATCAAGGACATCCAGCAGAACAAGGAAGGCACCGTCACCCTGACGGCGGAGCAGAGCCAGGCGATCGACAACTACAAGGGCGACATGCTGCGCACGCGCCAGCAGCTCCGCGAGGTGCAGCGCAAGCTGCGGCAGGACATCGACCGCCTCAAGGCCGAGCTCGAGTTCCTAGACATCGCGCTCATTCCGATTTTGGTCGGCATCGCCGCGATCGTGCTGGGTGTGGTGCGCATCAACCGGCGCAAGCGCCCGACCGTGCACGCCTGAGCGGAGAAGCGACAGAATGCACAGCAAGGGTGTGATCACATTGATGGCTGTAACGGCGCTCTCCGTCGTCGCCGCGGCCGCGGTCTCCTTCACGGGCGGGGGCGCGGCGGTCGATCCGCTCGTCGGCAAATCGGTGCTGCCGCAGGTCAAGGACAAGTTCGACACCATCGCCAAGGTGGTCGTGAAGCGCGTCGGCGGCACCGCGACCTTCGTGCACCAGGGAAATGGCTGGACGGTGCTGGAGAAGGCCAACTATCCGGCGGACACCTCCAAGATCAACAAGATGCTGCAGGGACTCCGCGAGATCACCTACGTCGAGCCGAAGACCGCGGAGCCCAGCCTCTACAGGCGCCTCAACGTCGAGGACCCCTCGGCCGACAAGAGCCAGTCGGCGCTGGTCGAGATCTATGACGCCCAAGGTGCGGCGCTTGGTTCGGTGATCGCGGGACGGCGCCGGATCGACCAGCTCGGCGGCGGCACCGACGGCGTCTACATCCGCCTCCCCGACCAGGCGCGCTCGTGGCTCGCCAAGGGCACACTGGACCTCGATAGCGACATCGCGCAATGGCTCGACCGGCGCATCGTCGACATCAACGAGAAGCGCACCAAGTCGGCGGTGCTGCACCAGGCCGACGGCGCCACACTGACCATCAGCCGCGACAAGCCCGAGGACAAGTTTTCCGTCCACGATCTGCCCGCGGGCCGCAAGCTCAAGAGCGACACCAGCGCAGTCGAGCCCGCGACTGCGCTCCAGGCCTTCGACCTCACCGATGTGAAGACCGTGGGCGAGGCCAACTTCCCAAGAGACGGCCTCGACACCGCGACCTACACCACCTTCGACGGCCTCGCGGTCAAGGTCGAGCTCGCGAAAGCCGGCGAGACCGACTGGATGCGCCTCTCGGCCACGGCGACCGGCGACGACAAGGTGAAGGAGGAAGCGGACACGCTGAACAAGCGCTGGTCGCCCTGGGTCTATGGCATCGCGCCTTACAAGGGGACCGCCATCCGCACCAAGATGGAGGACTTGCTGGAACCGCCGCCCGCGCCACCGGCCGGCGCCCAGAGCACGCCGGTGCAGCCCGCCCCGAAGAAGCCGTGACCGAGCACGCGCCCGTCTCGCCCTGCGTCGGCGTCTGCACGCTCGACCCCCTGAGCCACTACTGCCTCGGCTGCGCGCGCACCATCGAGGAGATCGCGCAATGGCCGCGCCTCAGCGCCGACGAGAAGCGGCGCGTCATCGCGCAACTGCCTGACCGACGGCCGCCATCGCGGGGCAGGCATACCGAAAGCTGCCTCGCCCCCGGTTGATCCCGCCCCCGTCGAGCCCCATTTCGCGGGAATATCGTCACCTCGATACCCGGAGGCGCTTCCCATGGCTCAGACCCCGTCCGTCGCCACGACCGACACCGCCGAGCGCAGCGTGTCGCGCGTCGTGCGCGGCCTGCCCGCGAGCGACGGCGCGGGCGTCCGTCTCACGCGCGTGATCGGACAGCCCAGCCTTTCCGAACTCGACCCCTTCCTGCTCCTCGACGAGTTCCGCTCCGACAATCCCGGCGACTACATCGCGGGATTTCCGGAGCATCCACACCGCGGCTTCGAGACGGTCACCTATCTGATCGCGGGCCGTATGCGCCACGAGGACAACAAGGGGCACAAGGGCCTGCTCACGGCCGGCAGCGTGCAGTGGATGACCGCCGGCCGCGGCATCGTGCACTCGGAGATGCCGGAGCAGGAGCACGGGCTGCTGCAGGGCTTTCAGCTCTGGGTCAACCTGCCGCGCCGCAGCAAGATGACGGAGCCGCGCTACCAGGAATACGAGCCCGGTGCCATTCCCGAGGCGACACTCGCGAACGGCGTCCGCGCGCGAGTGATCGCGGGACGCTTCGGAGGCCAGCAAGGCCCGATCGACGCCGTGGCGACGGAGCCGCTCTATCTCGATGTGAGTCTGCCGCCGGGAACCGAGGCGCAGGTGCCGATCCCGGTCCATCACGCGGCCTTCGTCTATGTCTTCGAAGGCAGCGTGCGCGTCGGCGCGAGCGGCACTGCCGTGCCGAAGGGCACGCTGGCGGTCTTGGGCGACGGCGCGAGTGTCGCCCTACGTGCCGATGGCAGCGCGTCCCGGTTGTTGGTTATCGCGGGCAAGGCGCTGGGCGAGCCGGTCGCGCGCTATGGTCCGTTCGTCATGAGCACGGAGGCCGAGATCCACCAGGCCGTCCGAGATTTCCAGGCAGGCCGGCTTTAGGGCTTCGGGTATTGGCCGGTGTAGCCGGTGGCGCGGTCGGGCTGCGCTTGCGTATAGCAGTCGACCGAGGCGAGGGTGCGGTAGCAGTACTGGACTGGCAGGGTTGGCGGCGGCGCATCCGCCGCCGCCGGAGACGTCCCGGTCGAGGGCCAGCGGCTCTGCGGCGGAGCGAATTCGGCGCGGTCCTGCCAGGCATTGCACGCCGCCAAGCCGAGGGCGAGAAATCCCAGGAAGGCCAGAGCGCGGCGCGGCATCGGCATGGGCGACACTCTTCGTTGCGTTCGGGGCTTGCCGAGATGGGACCCCGCGCTGATTTCTAAGGCTTAGTGGGTTAATCTTCCGTTTCCAGGTCCCTAGCCCCATGATCGCAGCCCGAAAACTCCTGCCCATCCTCGCCCTCGCGGCGGCCCTTGCCGCCTGCTCCAGCAAGCCCCAATGGGTGCGACCGGGAACCGATCCCGACACAGCCAGCGGCGATCTCGACGACTGCCGCGCCCTCGCCAAAGAGGCCACGCGCAAGGACGCCGCGATCGACCAGGACATTCTCGCGGCGCGAGGCACCGATTGGGCCCGCGACAACACCCTCCAAGCCAAGAAAAACACGTTCGCCGTGCAGGACCAGGGCCGCGCCCGGGACATCATCGCGAGCTGTATGAACGCCAAGGGCTATACGCCCGCCCGCAAGAGCTAGCCCGTGCCGAGTGCCACCTCCGGCCCTAGGCAGTGATGCGGTCGCTGTGTAAATTTGCCCGCCATGATCGAGCTTCCTAGATTTGAGGCTCGCGGGCGCATCTTGGGGCTGAGATGACGGCCGACGGGACGGTTCACGTCGTAGACGATGACGATGCAATGCGGGATTCGCTGACGGTCTTGCTGGGCGCCGCAGGATTCACCGTCGCGGCCCATCCTTCGGCCGAGGCCTTCCTCACCGCATCCACCGACGGCCCCGGCTGCGTCCTCATCGATGTGCGGATGCCCGGGATGGGCGGCCTTCAGCTCCAGGAAGAGCTGACCAAGCGTGGCCGACGCATCCCCGTCATACTCATGACCGGGCACGCCGATGTGCCGATCGCGGTGAAGGCGATGAAGGCGGGTGCCGTCGATTTCGTGGAGAAGCCCTTCGAGGAGGCCGCGATGCTCGGGGCGATCCGGCGCGCCTTCAGCCTGGGGCTCGAGGCGGCACGCGCCGAGGCCGAGGGCAACCAGATCGGCAGCCGGCTGGCTCATCTCACGCCTCGGGAGCGCGAGGTGCTGGACGCCCTGGTCGCCGGAAAACCGAATAAAATCATAGCCCACGAGCTCTCCATCAGCCCGCGCACAGTGGAGATCCACCGCGCTCGCGTGATGGAGAAGATGGAGGCCCGTACTCTATCGGGTTTAGTACGAATGGCGCTCTCGGTCGGCCTCGGACCGAAGCACGCCTAAATTCCCGGCGTAGGTAAAATCCCGTATCCCCCCGAGACGGCGGAGTCCGTATGTTGCCCTGGGGAGGGCTGCGCAAAGGGGCCGTCGTGGCGGCAAGTTGGGGACGTTGGATGGGTCTGTGACAGAGGCGCCAGGGACCGTGATTTTCATCGTAGATGACGACGACGCCGTACGAGATTCGCTACGCCTCCTTCTGGAGGCGCATGGCATGACCGTGGAGGACTACGACTCGACGGCAGATTTCGCTGCGGCCTACCGCCCCCGTGAGCGCGCCTGCCTGATCCTCGACCTCCATCTTCCCGGGATGAGCGGGATCGAGTACCTGGAGTCGCTCGGTGAGAAGGGTCCGGGCCTGCCGGTCATCATGGTGACCGGTCGCGGCGACGAGGCATCTCGCGAGCGCGCCCTGGAACTCGGCGCGTTCGCCTTCCTCGACAAGCCCGTCGACAACCGCGAGCTCCTCTCCGCGATCGGCCGCGCGCTCGGCCCCTGAGGCGTCTCGGTGGCGAGCGGATCGCTCGCCCACCGCGCGCCCAACCCAGGTTACGTAGAAACCCTTAGGTACAATTCCCAATTTCGGCCGGTCTTGGGCACCGATAGACCTGTCCTCGCGGAGACACGGTGGGTCAGGGGAGACCAGCATGCTGAGGGCCGGACATCGCGAGATCGAGCGTGGCTTCTCCCCCGCGCTCGTCGCCCAGCCGAACTCGGTGGATCCCGAGGAGAACGAGCTCGGCATTCTCGACACCCTCGGGACGGTCATGAGGGTGAGACGCGACGACACGCTGTTCCACGAAGGCGATGCCTCCACCCACTATTACAAGGTGGCGTCGGGCGCGCTCCGGAGCTGCAAGCTGCTGACGGACGGACGGCGCCACATCACCGATTTCTTTCTCGTCGGCGACTTCATCGGCGTCGAGGCGTTGGGATCCCACGGCTCGACCACGGAAGCCGTCAGCGATGCGACCCTGGTGCGCTACGACCGCCGACAGATCGACATGCTGATTGCCCGGAGTCCGCGTGTCGGCAGGTTCCTGCTGGATCGGCTGTGCGCCGACCTCTCGGAGGCGCGCACCCGCATGCTGCTGCTGAGCCGCATGAGCGCCCGCGAGCGCCTCGCGAGCTTCCTGCTGCGCATCGGCGCGCGGAGCCGCCGCGCGGATTGCGACACCATCCCTTTGCCCATGACCCGGAGCGACATCGGCGATTACCTCGGGCTCACGACCGAGACCGTTTGCCGCACCTTTGCCGAGCTCAGGAGCGCCGGACTCATCGAGGCGCTGAGCCCGCACGAGCTGCGCGTGCTGAAGCACAAGGACCTGGCGGCGCTCGCTCAGGGAGTCTGAGCGACGCCCGAAGCTTCTCCCGCAATCCTCCTCCCTCCCCTCATCGGATTGTGGGCACACTGCCCGGTGCCAATTTTCGGCACCGGGCAAATTTTTGCTGAGCAGGCTCGCACAACGGTCGACCGCACGTCGCAATGTGCGCCAAAAGCGGCACCGGCTATTTCATGCGTCGGATAGGCTGGCGCGCCCGAGAGGATTCGAACCCCTAACCCCCAGATCCGTAGTCTGGTGCTCTATCCAGTTGAGCTACGGGCGCCCATGAGGCGGCCTTCAGGGCCGGCCCGAACGAGGGGGCGAAGCTACTCGCAACCCCTTGCGATAGCAAGTCGGGCTTGAGCGCTCACGTGCAGCGCCGGCTGGCGCGAAAGCGGCTTGTCGCTCCAGAGGGCATTGCGTAATATCTTTCGAGAGATTTGTGAGGTGCGGGAGTCACTTGCGTCGAGGCGCCGAGGCGCTGCTCACCGAGCCCACGCCGCAGTAGGGGGACACCCGTCGTCGAAATGTCGCAGCTTCGCACGCGTCTCGTGATCTTCGCTGCGGCCGCCTTGCTCAGCGGCTGCTCCTACATCGACAATGTGCTCACGGGCGAGGATACGTCGGACGAGGACCAATACCCGCCCGCCGATTCCGAGCAGGTGCAGATTCCGCCCTCGCCGGCGGAGCAAAACCCGCAGCCCACGGTCAACCAGACACCTGCGCAAGCGCCGAACGCCGCGCCGGCCGGCGTGGGCACGGGAAACTACGCGTCGCAACCCGTGACGCCAGGCGCCAGCACGCCGACCTATGTCGGCCAGAAGGTCGCCTCCTTGCGCGGCGACCTGCAGCGGCTGCAGGGCAACATGAACCAGCATAACCAGGCGTTGCAGCAGGTGCGCCAGGCCATGGCCTCGGATGCCGGCAGCTATTACAGTGTGGTCGCCTCGATCAATTCGCACCTGCAGGTCGGCACCACACCGGGCAATCCGGAGCTGGTGGCACAGTGGAGTCAGGCACAGAGCTCGCTCGGCAGGCTCGGCGACGAGATCACGCGCCTGAGCGGGCTTTCGACCGCCGCCGCCAACGACGCCTCCCTCGCGGCCTATATCCTCGAGAACGTCCGCGCCGCCTATAGACTGCAGGGCGCTGTCGACGAAGATCACCGCCAGCTCACAATCCTCGAGAACGACTGCGGTCGAACGACGGTGCTGATCGACAAGCTGATCAACGATATCCGCGGAGATATCACGCGCCAGAGCAACTACATCGGCAACGAGCAGCGGAACCTCACGGCGCTCTCGCTCGCGATCAATAACGGCGATCTCTACGGCGGCAGCCTCAACAATCGCGCTGTCGCGAATGCGGCGGCGCAGCAGCAGGTGGCGTCGGCCACGCCTGCGGTCGCGGGGCGCCAGCCGCTGATGGTGATCCGTTTCGATCACCCGAAGGTCGCCTACGAGCAGGCGCTCTATAGCGCGGTGAGCCGCGCGCTCGACCGCCGGCCGGGCGCCATCTTCGACGTGGTGGCCGTCGCCCCGGCAGGGGGCAACATCGCGGTCAACACCAGCACGTCCAAGCGCAACGCCGAGAACGTCGTGCGCTCGCTCACCAGCATGGGCCTGCCGCCCGACCGAATCAGTCTCGCAGCGACATCCAGCGCCTCGGCACGGGGGAACGAGGTTCAGGTCTACGTGCGCTGAGCGACGGCCGGCCGATGGCAGAGCCCGCTAGCGAGCCCAAGGCTCCGCTCAAGCATTTTCCGGTCACCTGGGACGACCTGCACCGGCACGCGCGCGCGCTCGCCTGGCGGCTCCTCGACCTCGGACCGTGGCGCGGCATCATCGCGATCACCCGTGGCGGCCTAGTCCCGGCGGCGATCGTGGCCCGCGAGCTCGACGTGCGCCTCGTCGATACCATCTGCGTGCAGAGCTACGATGACGCCAAGCTCGGCACGCGCGGCAAGGTCGAGATCCTCAAGGGCGTCGCGGGCGACGGCGAGGGCTATCTCATTATCGACGACCTCGTCGACACCGGGCATACCGCCCGCGTCGTGCGTGACATGCTGCCCAAGGCGCATTTCGCCACGGTCTACGCCAAGCCCTTGGGAAGGCCGTTGGTCGATACTTTCGTCACCGAGGTGAGCCAGGACACCTGGATCCTGTTCCCCTGGGACATCGAGCACCAGTTCGCGCCGCCACTCGCCGCGGCGAAGCGTAAGAGCTGATTCTCAGCACCGTTCTGCGCACGCCATAGCCGCGTCTAGAGAGACAAGATAGGTTTTCGGGCGATGACGATATCGCTCCGATACGTCGCCTTTGCCGCCAGCCTCATCAGCCTATGCCTGACTGCCGAGACGGCGGTCCTCGCGCAAAATGGCAGCGTCGCCGATCGGCATGTCGTACTCGCCAAGCGCGACATGGTGGCGGCGGCCAATCCGCTGGCGGCGGAGGCGGGTCGCGAGATGCTGCGCAAAGGCGGCACCGCCATCGACGCCGCGATCGCAACCCAGATGGTGCTCAACCTGGTCGAGCCGCAGTCGTCGGGGATCGGCGGCGGCGCGTTCCTGCTCTATTGGTCCGCGCGGGACGCTCACGTCGAGAGCTACGACGGCCGCGAGACCGCTCCCGCCGCGGCTCGCGCCGATCGCTTCCTCGCGCCGAACGGCGCGCCGATGCCCTTCGTGCAGGCGATGATCGGCGGCCGGTCCGTCGGCGTGCCCGGCACGCTCCGCATGCTGGCGCTGGCCCATCGCAAGCACGGTCGGCTGCCCTGGGCAGCGCTCTTCGCGCCGGCGATCCATCTCGCCGAGGATGGCTTCGCGATCTCGCCCCGGCTCCACGACATGTTGAGCAAGGAGCCCTACCTTGGCCGGTACGAGCCCGCTCATAGTTACTTCTACGTCGCCGATGGCGGTGCCAAGCCTGTGGGTGAGCGGCTCCGCAACCCCGCCTTGGCCGCGACCTTGCGCGCCATCGCCGAGCATGGGCCTGACGCCCTCTACACCGGCGCCATTGCCGCGGACATCGTGGCGGCCGTGACGCACGCGCCCGTGAGCCCCGGCGACATCGCGCTCGACGATCTCGCGGCTTACCAGGCGAAGGAGCGACCGTCGGTCTGCGGGCACTATCGCCGCTATCGCATCTGCGGCATGGGTCCGCCGAGCTCCGGCGGGTCGACGGTGCTGGAGATCCTGGGCGCGCTCGAGCGGTTCGATCTCCGCCGTTTGAAGCCGATGTCGGCCGAAGGCTTGCACCTCTTCGCGGAGGCGTCGCGCCTCGCCTATGCCGACCGCGATCGCTATCTCGCCGACAGCGATTTCGTCTCCGTGCCGCTCGCGGGCCTCATCGACCGCCGCTATCTCGCGAGCCGCGCGCGCCTGATCGATCTCGAGCAGGACCATGGCCGCGCCGAGGCCGGCGTGCCGCCGGCATCACACGCGAGTCTGTTCGGTGGCGGCGACAGCCTCGACCTACCCTCGACCAGTCACCTCTCGATCGTCGACGCCGAGGGCAACGCGGTTTCCATGACCACGACCATCGAGCACGAGTTCGGCTCGCGCATCATGGTGGATGGCTTCCTGCTCAACAACGAGCTCACGGATTTCTCGTTCCGGCCCGAGCAGGACGGCAAGCCCGTGGCGAACCGCATCGAGCCGGGCAAGCGGCCGCGCAGCTCCATGGCGCCCACGCTGGTGTTCGGTCCGGACGGCAAGCTCCTGCTGGTCATCGGCTCGCCGGGCGGGCCCGAGATCATCAACTACGTCACCCTCGCGCTGATCGCGGTGCTCGACTGGAACATGGACGTACAGGCGGCGGTCGACCTCGTGCATGTCAGCAACCGCAACGGCGACACTGACGTCGAGACCGGATCCGCCGGCGACGCGATCGCGGCCGAGCTGCAAGCGCGCGGTCACCCCGTCGCGCGACGCGAGCTCGAGAGCGGCCTCCACGGGATCATGCGGACGCCACGCGGCCTCGAGGGCGGCGCCGATCCGCGCCGCGAAGGCGTGGCGCTCGGCGACTGATGACTTGCCCGGTGGGAGCGGCTCACTAAACTGCGCCGCCATGACCGATAACCCCACTGACCGCCCGACCGTCACGCTGCTGCCGGGCCACCAGAAGCGCGCGCTGCACGGCCATCCCTGGATCTTCTCGAACGAGGTCCAGATGGACGCGGCGGCAAAGGCGCTCCCCGCCGGCAGCTTGGTCACGCTCCGAACCGGCGACGGCCGCAACTTGGGCGTTGCCACCTTCAATCCGCGCACGCTGGTGGCGGCGCGGCTCCTCGACCGCGACGCCGGCCGGTGCATCGATCGCGAGTTCCTGGCAAAGCGGCTCAAGCGGGCGCTTGCAATCCGTGAGCGGCTCTACGACGCCCCCTTTTATCGGCTGATCCACGCCGAGGCCGACGGCATTCCCGGCGCCGTGGTGGACCGGTTCGGCGATGTCCTGGTGGCTCAGCTCAACACCGCCGGGATGACGCGGCTCGAGCCCGAGATCCTGGCCGCGCTCGAGGCGGTGCTGGCGCCCAGAGCCATCGTGCTCAGGAACGATAGTCCTGCGCGCGCGCTCGAAGGACTCTCGGAGGAGGTCCGCGTCGCCGCCGGCACGCTCGAGGGCTCGATCGAGGTGCGCGAAAGCGCCGCGCGCTTCGAGGTCGACCTGGTCGGCGGCCAGAAGACGGGGTGGTTCTACGATCAGCGCGACAACCGGGCCTTCATGGCGAAGCTCGCCAAGGGCGCGCGTGTCCTCGACCTCTATTGCTTCGTCGGTGGATTTGCGATCGATGCGGC
Organism: Allostellaceae bacterium; assembly: GCA_035280245.1. Classification (GTDB taxonomy): domain Bacteria; phylum Pseudomonadota; class Alphaproteobacteria; order ATCC43930; family CGMCC-115725; genus DASZHJ01. The sequence continues at coordinate 3,387 of DATEGF010000311.1, read as the reverse complement.
GGTGGCCGGCGCCGTCGATGTCACCGGCATCGACCGCTCCGAGCCGGCGCTGGCGCTCGCGGGCCGGTCGGCGGTGCTCAACGGCCTCGGCGAGCGCTGCCGGTTCCGGCGCGGCGAGGTCTTTGCGGAACTGCAGACGCTCGCGAGCGCCGGCGAGCGCTTCGACGTGGTGATCTCGGACCCGCCGGCGTTCGTCAAATCGAAGAAGGACCTGGGACCGGGGTTGCGCGGCTACCGCAAGCTCGCGCGCCTCGCCGCCGGCGTGGTGGCGCCGCAAGGCTATCTCTTCCTTGCTTCGTGCTCGCACAACGTGACGCCGGAGGATTTTTGGGAAGCGGCGCGACGCGGCCTCGAGGATGCCGGCCGGAGCGCCCGGCTCCTGCGCAGCGCCGGCGCGGCGCCGGACCACCCCGTGCACCCGCATCTGCCGGAGTCCGCCTATCTGAAGGCGCTGGTGCTCACCCTGGACTGAGAGCCTTGCGCGCTCTCGTGATCAATCGCTCGCTTGGAGCGCTATGCTGGAGATGCTTCGGCGGCGCCGCTCACTTGCTGGGCGTGCGCTCCGTGCGCGAGGCAGGTACACCAAGCGCTCGCTGAGCGCCCGCTTCCACGGCGCTGATGCGCGGCAGGCTGAGGCGGAACGTGGTGCCGTGCTCGGTACTCTCGCTCATCACGATGTCACCGCCGTGGGCGCGCATGACCTCGCGGGCGATGGCGAGGCCGAGCCCGGTGCCGCCGGGGCGCGCGGAGCCCGCGAAGGGCAGGAACAGATTCGCGAGCGCCTTGGGCGGCAGGCCCGGTCCGTCATCGCTGATGTCGATCGCGACCTCGACTTTATCCGCCGCCGCTGAGACCACGATGCCACGCGCGCCAACTTCCATGGCGTTCCGCAGCAGGTTCATCAGCACGCGATGGAGCTGCTCGCGGTCGGCCTCGACGGCGAGATCGGGCGGCACGCGGTCGATCAGCAGCGGGCGCTCACCACCATTGAGCTCCAGCAGATCCGCGAGCTCCTCCACGATGGACGCCAGCAGGAAGCGCTGGCGCTTGAGCGGCGGCGCGCCCTCGCGGGTGAAGTTGAGCGTGCCGCTGCAAAGTCCGACGGCACGGTCGATCGCATCGAGGAGCCGCGGCACGGCGCGCTTCACCTCCGGCGCCTCGCTGCCGGCGAGGCTGTCGGAGACGAGCCGCGCGGTCGAGAGGATGTTGCGGAGGTCGTGGTTGATCTTGGTGACGGCGGTGCCGAGGGCCGCGAGGCGCGCGCTGTGGCGAAGCGACTGACGCACGGTCTCCTGGAGCTCGGCCAGCGCATGCTCGGCGACGCCGATCTCGTCGTCGCGCGCGCTTGGCTCGATCACGCGCGAGGCATCCTCGGGATTGTCGCGGAACGCCGTCATGCTCCCGGTAATGCGGCGCATCGGCGCGACGAGCAGCCCGCGCAGACTCAGGAACACCAGCGCCGCCGTGATCACGGATATGACGATCGACAGCGCGAGGATGCGGCCGCCGAATTCCCACATCTCCGTCCGCATGGGCCCCTCGCCCAGCAGGATCTCGACCACCACGTTCGGCTCCTTGGGCGAGGTGTCGAGCACGCGCAGGATCGTGTCGCCGGTGCGGGCGAGCGTCGCCACCGCGTCTGCGATGAGCTCGAAGAAGCCGGCATCGCGGAGGTCGTAGGTGATGTCGACCGTCGGCGGCATGTCGCTGGCGATCATCAGCTGGGTCTGGTTGGGAAGGTGCAGCACGATGCCGCCGGCGCCCGCGTGGTAGAGGAGCTGTGCCTGCAGGCTCGGACTCACGCTGTTGTCCGGCGTCGCGTAGAGCGCCAGCGACGCGATCCGCGCCGCCGCGATCCGCGTCTCCAGGTAGTTGTACCGGAACCGCGCCAGCGACGGCAGGAACACCAGCACCTCGCCCAGCATCACGAAGAAGATCGTGAGCAGCAGCACACGTGCCGAGAGACTGCGCGTCACGCCGAGGGTCTTGGTGAACTTGCCAATCATCGCGGCATCCTATCACGACGCACGCGCCGACGCATGGTCCGGCCCGATTAACCGAGATGCCGCAGCAGCCGCACCAGCCACTTCGTCCGCTCGCTGAAGAGCTTGGGCGTGAAGTAGCTGCCGGCGGCGCGTTTGCTCACTTCGCCGAGCGTCGGGTAGGGCGCGATCATGGTGGCGAAGGCGCTGACCTTGAGGCCCTGGCTGATCGCGAGCACCCAGGGCTGGACGAGCTCGCCGGCTTGAGGCCCCAGGATCGAGGCGCCGAGGATGCGGCCGTTGCGGCGGGTCACCACCTTGATCACGCCGTGAGTCTCGCGCTCCGCCTGGGCGCGGTCGTTCTCGTGAAAGGGCCAACGTAGGATGGTGAGATCGCCCGCGTGGCGCTCCCGCGCTTCCGCTTCGCCGAGGCCGACGTGGGCAAGCTCCGGCTCCGTGTAGGTCACCCAGGGAAGCGCGCGATAGTCAACCTTCGCCGGCAGCCGGAACAGTGCATTCCGGATCACGAGACCCGCGTGATAGCCCGCGATGTGCGTGAATTGCGGCCCGCCGGCGGCGTCGCCGACCGCGTAGACCCGGCGATTGCTGGTGCGGAGCCGCGGATCGACCACGAGCCCGCCGCGTTCGTTGACCGCAATCCCTGCCTTCTCGAGATCGAGACCCTTGAGATTGGCGCGCCGACCCGCGGCGACCAGCAGATGCGAGCCCGCGAGCCGCTCCTCGCCGCGCTCGGTTGCGATGACGACGGCAACGCCGGCACCGTCGGACTCCACCCGGGTGATCCGCACACTCGTTCGAATCGCCACGTCGTCCGCGCGCAGCCGATCGGCGAGGAGGGTCACCAGCTCCGGGTCGTCCTTGGGCATGATGCGCGGGAGCGCCTCGAGCACGGTGACCTCGGCGCCGAGCAGGCGATGCGCTTGTGCCATCTCGACGCCGATCGGCCCGCCGCCGATGACGATGAGATGCCGAGGCAGCACACGGTTCTCGAAGATCGTCTCGTTGGTGAAGAACGGCACGCCGTCGAGGCCGGGGATCGGCGGCGTCGCGGGCGACGAGCCAGTCGCGATCACGATCCGCCGCGCGCGCACCCGCACACCCTCGGCCTCGACCGTGTCGGGGCCGGTGAAGCGGGCGAAGGCACGGATCACGCGCACGCCGAGCCCCTCGAACCGCGGCTGGGAATCGTTGGGCTCGATCGCGGCGATGACGCCGTGGACATGGGCCATTACGGCGGCGAAATCGACGCCCAGCGGCGCGCCCGTGAGGCCGAAGGCCGCGTTCTCGCGCGCCGCCTGCACGCGCTTCGCCGCCGCGAGCAGCGCCTTCGAGGGCACGCAGCCGTAGTTGAGGCAGTCGCCACCCATCCGGCGATGCTCGAAGA
>DATEGF010000310.1:0-30919 GCA_035280245.1 Allostellaceae bacterium | reverse complement strand
TGAAGGCAAATTGGCAATTGCCGACCTCGCGAGCAATCCGCGGATAGATCTGATCGTATTGCGGGAGGTACTTGAAGAGCGACTGCCCGCTGAAATACGCGACTGTATCGTCAAGCAACCCGAGCACTCTGCGGTCGAGGGGAAGCGCCTGCGCGTCCGGCGGCTCATAATAGACGGCGAGATTGGGCAGCCGGACGAGGTGCTCCCTGTAATGCTCTGCGCCGTTCGGTGGCTCCATCAGGTCGCTGCTGAGCACATGATCCATGGTTGGTAGCCCGCTGGTAGCTGGATGGCCCAGGCCATTGCATTGTACGGTGGCCAAGCGTTGCGCCGCCAGGGTCAGCGACATGCCGTCCATGCCGACCTCCGGGTAGATCAGCACATGCGGTGCATCCGCGAGAATCTCCGCTCGCCAGCGCTCGACCGGCAGCGGGCCTCGCACGAAACGCTGGCACAAGGCCTCGGCAATTTCCGTCTCGGCGTCATGTTCCGAGCCCGTATGATAGCCAAATAGCTCGAAGCGGCGCCTGTCGAGTTGAGTCAACCAGCCCTTGATAGGAATCTTCCACACCGAATGACGCCGGAAGTACCCGCTGACAATGCCGATCCGCACGCGATCGCCACCACGCGCCGGCGGCGGTAGAGGAGCCGCCGGAAACCGATCGGCCATGACCCGGAATGCGAGATCGCCGTAGAGGCTCTGGAGTTCACGGTCGTCCTGGCCCTGATAGGCAAGGTAGAAGGGCAGGCTCGAGCTCAATCCTGCGGCAAGCGTCCCGGCTGGTCGCCCCCGATCGACAGCGTCGCAGAGCTTTCTGAGCCGGGCCGCAAAGTCCGCACGCCGCCCCGCAATTTCGGGCTCGTCTCGATAGATGATGGGCAGTTGCGCCATGCACAGCGCGAGTTCCGCCTCCGCGAACTCAGGCTTGAGCGCGAGCGCCTTCTCGTAGTGCGCAATCGCCTGCTCACGCCTGCCTTGCTCCCTGAGCAACCCCCCAAGGTTGTAGTACGCCTCGGCGAGGCCGGGCTCTATCCGGACCGCTTGCTCGTAGCTCGCCTTCGCTTCGTCGTATCTGCCCAGCTCCCTGAGCACGCTTCCGCGGGTATTCATGGCCTCGGCGAGGTCCGGCACAAGATCGAGCGCGCGGTCGCAGCTTTCCAGCGCCTCCTGGCACCGCCTCATGCCCAGGAGCGCATCGGCACGGCTCGACAAGGCGTGGGCATTCGCAGGCTCGATCGCCAGCGCGCGGTCGAGACACGCGATGGCTTCCGCGTAGCGCCGGGCCGCCCGCAGCACATCGGCGCGCACCAGCAGAAACTCGGCCGAGCCAGGCTCGATCGCCAGCGCGCGGTCGCAACTTTCGAGCGCTTCGGTGTACCGCCCCAGGTCGCGCAGGACACCGGCGCGGTTCGCGAACGCCTTGGCGTAGCCCGGCTTGACGGAGAGCGCCTTGTCGTAGGCCGCGAGAGATTCATCGCGGCGGCCCATTTGGTGAAGCACGAGGCCGCGATTGTTGAGGGCCTCCGCGAGATCCGGGTTGACCGCCAGCGCGCGCTCGCAGCTTGCGAGCGCCTCGTCGTACCGCTTGAGATCCCGCAGCACGTCGGCGCGGTTGGCGAGCGCGTTCGCGTAGTCGGGCCTGATGGCGAGCGCCTTCTCATAGCTCTGCAGAGCCTCATTGTGCCTCCGCAAATCGTGGAGCACATTGCCACGATTGTTGAGCGCCTCGGCAAAGTCCGGCTTTATCGCCAGCGCCCGATCGCAGCTGATTAGGGCTTCATCGAACCGTTTGAGGGCACGCAATACGTTGGCGCGATTGTTGAGCGCTTCCACCGAGCGCGGATTGACGTTGAGCGCTCGCCCGAGCAATCGGTTCGCCTCGTCATGCCTGCCGAGTTGGGCAGCCAGCACGCCCAGCAGATGCAGCGCATCGAACTGGTTGGGCGCAGCGCGCAGGATGAGCCTGTACATCCGCTCGGCCTCTGCGAAGTGGCCCGCCTGATGCGCGGAATGAGCGTGCTGAAGAGCTTGCGCCAAGTTTGGGTTCGCGCCACGCACAGTGAGGGCTTTCCGTTATCGGACTCGCGGACCCCGATTTTACCGCGCGATCGACGGTCGTCACGAACGAAACAGGCTCAGCGTCCCCACGGCTCGGCGAGCGGACGTACGATCCTTGCCAGACGCTATCGGTCGCGATAAGGACCGGGAGGGCTGGTCTCATCGGGTGCCGCAGTGAGGAATGCCTTTTCGGTCGCCAAGAGCGACGTCGTCATCTTCACCGCCGCCGACACGAGGTTTTTCAGTATGTGCCTCGGACTGGTGCTCTCATTGTTGAGGTTGGCACCGGCGCCGCCGCGAATCCGCGTTCTCGACCTTGGACTCTCGCCGGTGCAGGTTCAAACCTTGACACCGCTCGTGGAGCGGATCCTGCCGCCGGAGTGGTACGCGAAGGCCGACCGTGATCTCCCCCTGACATTCCGAGGCCTCACCGCGCGCCCCCATCTACCCCGTTACGTCGACGACGCCGAGATCCTCGTCTGGCTCGATGCCGATACGTGGGTCCAGGAATGGAGCGCCGTCGCAACTCTCATCGCTGACGCCCGATCAGGCCGAATGGCGATCGTCGAGGAACAACGCGGCCTCGGCGTCTCCATCGATACTGTGCAGGCGGACGGGACGACCCGCCCCTTCAAGATCACCGCGGAATCCACGGAGCGGGAGGCACGCAAATGCTTCCGGGACTGTTTCGGCACGGAAGCCGAAGCGAAATATGGCGGCATGACCAACTTCAACGGGGGAGTTTGGGCTCTTCGCCGGGAGTCACCGAGCTGGGCGGTCTATGGTGAGCTCATCGAGGCCGGGCTCTCGCGCGCCGTGCACCCGCTCGTCGAGCAGCAGGCGCTCAACATCGCGATCCGTACCGGCAGGATCGCGGTGGCACCGCAGCCAATGACGAGCAACTACGTGATGAACCGTGGCCTGCCCTGGATCGATACCGACAACGCTCGGTTCGTCATGCCGCAGCCGCCCCATGAAACCATTGGCATCTTGCATCTGAATGATCTCAAGACATTTTCCACCCTTGTCTTGCAGTGCCTGCCGAGTGGGCAAAAGGCTTTGGCGCCCATTCACTTCCTCGATCTGGTCGGCGGCGTCCGCTCCTGACAATCGCCGGCCTCATGCGAGCGGCGGTATGAATCGACAGGCGAGGGCGCCATGTCCGCGGGTCAGGTCAGGCTTGATCCTGTTGCCCTCGGTCGTCATTGCGTCGATCATGGCATCCGTCACACGGCGCTCGCGACCCCTAGAGGATCGTGCGGCCGATCATCCGAAGGTGACTCTCCCTTGACCTCCCCAGCAGCTGCTGCCCGCCTGGGCGTCGATATCGGCGGCACCTTCACCGACGTGGCCCTCGAGCTCGGCGAGCGCCGCTTCACCTCCAAGATCCTCACCACGACCAAGGCACCCGAGGAAGGCGTGCTGGCGGCGATCCGGGCCGTGATCGGCGAGGCCAAGATCGAGCCCACCCAGGTCGGGCTGGTGATCCACGGCACCACGCTCGCGACCAATGCGCTCATCGAGCGCAAGGGCGCCAGGACGGCTCTCCTCACCACCGAGGGATTCCGCGACGTGCTGGAGATCCGGCACGAGAACCGGTTCGAGCAGTACGACATCAACATCGACCTGCCGCCGCCGCTGGTGCCGCGGCGCTGGCGGCTCCCGATCCGCGAGCGCACCAATGCGCAGGGCAAGGTGCTGACGCCGCTCGACGCCGCGAGCGTGAGCCAGGCCCTCGACACGCTCGAGGCCCAGGGGATCGAGGCCGTCGCGGTCGGGTTCCTGCACAGCTTCACCAATCCCGAGCACGAGCAGCGCGTGGGCGCGGCCGTCGCCAAGCGCTTCCCGAAGATGGGCGTGACGCTCTCCTCCGAGGTCTCGCCGGAGATGCGCGAATACGAGCGGCTTTCCACCGCCTGCGCCAACGCCTACGTGCAACCGCTGATGGGACGCTACGTCGCCAAGCTCGACGAGGAGCTCAAGCGCGCGGGCTTCCGCTGCCCGCTCTTCCTGATGACCTCGGGCGGCGGCATCACCACGGTCGAAACCGCGATCCGCTTTCCCGTGCGGCTGGTGGAGTCCGGCCCCGCCGGTGGCGCCATCTTCGCCAGCCGGATCGCCAAGCAGCACGGGCTCGACCAGGTGCTCTCCTTCGACATGGGCGGCACAACGGCCAAGATCTGCCTCATCGACCACGCGCAGCCACAGACCAACCGGCTCTTCGAGGTCGCGCGCATCTATCGCTTTCTGAAGGGGAGCGGCCTGCCTCTGCGCATACCCGTGATCGAGATGGTCGAGATCGGCGCCGGCGGCGGCTCGATCGCGCGCATCGACGCCATGGGGCGCATCGCCGTCGGTCCCGACAGCGCGGGCTCGGAGCCGGGACCCGTCTGCTACGCCCGCGGCGGCGTCGAGCCCACGGTGACGGATGCCGATGTCGTGCTGGGCCGGATCGATCCCGCAACATTCTCCGGCGGCGACATGAAGCTCGACGTCGCGGGCTCGAAGCGCGAGATCGCGGGCCGGCTCGGCGGACGCCTCGGGCTCAACACCGAACTCGCGGCCCTTGGCGTCAGCGAGATGGTGGACGAGAACATGGCGAATGCCGCCCGAGTCCATGCGATCGAGAGCGGCAAGGACGTGCGTCCGCGCACCCTCATCGCCTTCGGCGGTGCCGCACCCATCCACGCGTCGCGCGTCGCGGAAAAGCTCGGCGTCGCCCGCGTGCTGATCCCCGCGAACGCCGGCGTCGGCTCCGCCATCGGCTTCCTCCGCGCGCCCGTTGCCTACGAGATCGTGCGGAGCCATCTCGAGCGGGTGAGCACCTTCAACGCGGCGACCGTGAACAAGCTCCTCGGAGAGATGCGTGCGGAGGCCGAGGCGATCGTGCGACGCGGCGCGCCTGATGCGACGCTCGTCGAGCAGCGCTCGGCCTTCATGCGTTACCGCGGCCAGGGCCACGAGATCGCGGTCAACCTGCCGGTCCGCGCCTTCACGAAGGATGACACCGCGCACGTGACGGAGCTCTTCGAGGCTGCCTATCGCTGGCTCTACGCTCGTGCGATCCCCGGCGTCGACGTGGAGATCCTGAGCTGGGTCGTCTCGGTGAGCGCGCCCGCCGAGGGCACGCTCGCCAAGCCCGTCCCGACCAAGCGCTACGAGCCCAAGCCGCGCTCGCATCGCAAGGTGTTCGACCCTAACACGGGCGAGTTCCTGGACGTGCCGATCTATTGGCGGCCGGAGCTCACGCCCGGCGCCCGCATCAAGGGTCCCGCCGTCGTCGCCGAGGACGAGACCTCGACGGTCGTGAGCCCGCTCTTCGACGCCGAGATCGACGGCTTCGGCTATATTGCACTGACGCGCCGCAAGGATGCGTGAACGGCGATCTGTCGACGAAAGCGGTCACCCATTGTTCGTCATGGCCGGGCTTTGACCCGGCCATCCACGTAGACTCCTGCGGTCAAGTCCTGGGGAGTGGTTCCAAGTCAGCGGGGCGCGCTCTAGCCCGAGTCTGCGTTGGCGCGTCGAGGGAGCAGCCATGGAGTTTGCGAAAATCGTGCTTTTCTCCCTGCTCGCTGCCATCGCCTACGGCATTGCGCAGGATCAAGTGACGGCGCACCTGTGCGTCGAATATTTCACCGTCGCGCACCCGGCGGTGTTCCCCACTCGGTCTCCGTTCCTACTGGCGATCGGCTGGGGCATCCTAGCGACCTGGTGGGTGGGCTTGCCGCTTGGGCTCCTTCTGGCAACCGCCTCCCGTTTCGGCGCGCGGCGGCGGCTCGTGCTTGCCGACGTTCGCTCGCTTATCTTGCGACTGCTCGCCTTCGCAGCACTCTCTGCGATTGTTGCCGGTGTGCTCGGGGCTTACCTCTTCGCGACTGGCGAGATTCGGGTGCCTGGAGGATGGGCCGCAGTCATCCCGCCGGAGAAACACACTGCCTTCACGGCGGATGCATGGGCACATCTTGCGAGTTATACCTCGGGTATCGTCGGAGGTGTTGTCGTCGTGGGCTGCGCGCTCGTGCAGCGGTTTCGCCGCGGCGGAATTGACACCGTCACTCGCTCTGCCTAGGACTGCCACCATTCCTCGCGCACCGGAGCAGCCCATGGTCGCACGCCCGAACACCGCTCTCGCGCAGATCCACACGCAGATCATGTGGAGCCGGCTCATCGCCGTGGTCGAGGAGCAGGCGCAGACCATGATCCGCACGGCCTTCAGCACGTCGGTGCGCGAGGCGGGCGATCTTTCCGCGGGCGTCTTCGATCGCGAGGGCCGGATGCTGGCGCAGGCGGTCACGGGCACGCCGGGCCATGTGAACTCCATGGCGAATGCGGTGGTGCACTTCCTCAAGGCCTATCCGCTCGAGACCATGAAGCCGGGCGATCACTACATCACGAACGATCCCTGGCAGACCTCGGGCCATCTCCACGACATCACCGTGGTGACGCCGAGCTTCCACAACGGGAAACCGGTCGGGCTCTTCGCCTGCACGGTCCACGTGGTCGATATCGGCGGGCTCGGCATGGGGCCGGACGGGCGGCAGGTGTTCGAGGAAGGTCTCTCGATCCCGATCATGCCCTTGGCACGCGAAGGCACGATGAACGAGGACCTGCTCCGTATGGTCCGCGCCAACGTGCGCGAGCCGCTGCAGGTCGAGGGCGACATCTACGCGCTCTGCGCCTGCAACGAGGAGGGCTCGAAGCGCCTCGTCGAGATGATGGACGAGTTCAAGATCGGCGATCTCGACAATCTCGGCGAGACCATCATCGAGGCCTCGCGCGAGGCGACGCTCGCCAAGGTCCGCGCGCTCAAGAAGGGCACCTATCGCAACAGCGTGCAGATGGACGGCTACGACAAACCCCTTCTGCTCAACGGGGCGCTCACCATCTCCGACGACGGCATCCACGTGAACTTCGACGGCACGTCGCCGGCCTCGGCCTTCGGCATCAATGTCGTCTACAACTACACGCTCGCTTACACGGCCTTCGGCGTGAAATGCCTGGTGGCGCCGGAGGTGCCGAACAACGCCGGCTCGCTGGCACCCATCACGATCAGCGCGCCCGAGGGCTGCGTCCTCAACGTGAAGCGGCCTTGGGCCGTCGCCGCACGCCACACGGTCGGCCACATGCTGCCCGACCTCGTGTTCGGGTGCCTGCACCAGGTGCTGCCGGGCGGCGTTCCCGCCGAGGGCGCCTCCTCGCTCTGGAACCCGCAGATCTTCGGCGGCGGCTCGCTGGTGGACGAGGTCGGCGACGGCACCGATGCGGGCTCGCTGCCGGAATTCTCCAGCGTGATCTTCCATTGCGGCGGCGCCGGCGCGCGGCCCGGCAAGGACGGGCTCAGCGTCACCGCGTTTCCGAGCGGCGTCCGCACCATTCCGGTCGAGGCGACCGAGAGCATCGCGCCGGTGGTATTCAAGCGCCGCGAGTTCCGCGAGAGCTCGGGCGGCGCCGGCGAGCAGCGCGGCGGCTTGGGCCAGGTGATCGAGCTGACGGGCGCCGACGGCACGCCGGTGGCGCTGCTCTGCAATTTCGAGCGCGTGAAGAACCCCGCGCGCGGCCGCAACGGCGGCGGCAAGGGTGCACCGGGGAGCGTCGAGCTGCTTTCCGGCCGGCCGATCCGCCCGAAGGGCCGCCAGACGGTGCCGCCCAAGGACACGATCCGCCTCGGCCTGCCCGGCGGCGGCGGCTTCGGCGATCCCCACAAGCGCGCGCCCCAACGCGTCCTCGATGACGTGCTCGACGGCCTGATCACGCGCGAGGAGGCCGAGCGCGACTACGGCGTCGCGATCGACGCGAAGGGCCGCATCGATTCCGGGAAGACTGCTCTGCTCAGAAAACAGGCAGCGACCGTCCCGGCTGGTGAATGAAACTCCAAACAATTTCACGCAGTGCAGCGTTGATACTGAGGTGAAGTTGCGGTAGCCCTTCACGCGGATGTGAAGTCCACGGTGCCGCAGCGGATTCTTGGCATCGGTCGTTTTGCCGCAGGCTCTGTCGTGAGCGGCAGCATAAGGGGTGCGCCTCCCTTCAGTGATGGTACGTTCCGAGCTGCGGCATTTCTCCGGAGTGTTCGATCCGCTCGCGACGTTTGCGAGCCTGCGGGATGCGGGCGCGCTCGGCGATTGCTCCTATCTTCATCTTTCACCGGACCAGACGGAGATGGGCTGGGCACCGGTCGAGCGACTGCGGCTCCTCGCCGGAGAGCCCTGCGACCATTGGCGTGAGGAGGTCGCCCGATTCGCTTTGATTGCGGAGCGGCTCGGTCGCAAAGCGTTCGGATATATCGGCTTCGATGCGGTCAGCGGCCACGTCGGCACGTTGCCCGATCGCTCCGAGACCGGGCGACCGCTGGTGGAGTTCATCATCCCCGGCGAGACCGCGGCCTTCACGAGCGCGGGCGTGACGCACCAGAGCCTCGGCCGCATCGATCTGTCGCGCCATCTCTCGGCGAAACCTTCGCCACCGCCGGTCAACGGGACGCCAGCCCCGATCGTCCCTGCTAGCGGTACCGCGGAGCGGGCCTATGTCGACGCCGTGAGGAAAGCGGTCGCGGCGCTCAAGGCAGGCAAGGCCAAGAAGCTCGTGGTGTCTCGATACCAGGCCTACGACGCGGACTTCGATCCCATCGCGCTGTTCTCGGCCCTGCAGCCGCCCTTCGTCGATGCATTCCTGATCTGCTTTGGCGACCTCGTGGCGGTGGTTCCCTCGCCGGAGCTGCTGCTGTCCGGGAAGCATGGCGCGATCGAGACAAACCCGCTCGCGGGCACGCGGCCGCGAGGCGCGACGGACGCCGAGGATGCGGCGCTACGCGCGGAGCTCCTCGAGAACCACAAGGAGATCGTCGAGCACGTCGTCTCCGTCAGCACCGTTCTCTCGGAGCTGGAGCCGGTCTGCGGACCCGGCTCGCTCGTCGTCAGCCGGTTCATGGACGTGCTGCAATTGCGGCGCGTCCAGCATCTGAGCTCGACGATCCGCGGAAAGCTCGCTCCGGGACGCCACGTCCTCGATGCTCTCTGGGCATTGTTTCCCGCGGTGACGGTGACAGGCTTGCCGAAACGCGCTGCAATCGACGCGATTGGGCGACTGGAACCCAATCCACGATACCTCTACGCGGGCACTATTGGATGGGTGAGCGGCAAGAGCGATTGCCGCTTCTCTCTCGCGCTGCGCGGGTTGTTTCGCTGCGGCAGTCGCTCCTTCCTCCAGGCGGGCGCGGGCATCCTTGCGGAGTCGGTGCCGGAAGCCGAACTGCTGGAAACCAACTGCAAGCTGAGCGCCATGAAGGATGCGCTGGCGCAAGCCGTGCAATCGAGCGGCGCTGCATACTCGCGGGCAATCGGCGACCCGTCGGCCATTGATCAAGCGGCGGCTCGTCCAGATCCCGCGGGCTATTGTCCGCCGGTGACCTCGATCGTCTGACCGGAGACGAAGGCCGCGTCGTCGGACGCCAGGAAGGCGATGACCTTGGCCTGGTCCTCCGCGGTCGCCATGCGTCCCAGGGGAATGTCGCGCAACGCGGTCTCCAACTCTGCCGGCGACCGTTGCGCCATCAGCTGCTGGATCCTCTCTGTCATCGTGGTGCTTGGCGCGGTCGCGTTGCACGTGATGCCGAACGGTCCCAGCTCGATGGCAAGCTTGCGCGTGAAGGCTCGGATCCCCGCCTTTGCCGTGGCATAGGCCGCGTTGCTGATCCGCGTGTCGCCACGCCCGACGATCGAGGAAAGATTGACGATGCGGCCGTAGCCCTGCCGCTTCATCTGGGGGATCACGGCCTGGGTGCAGAGCAGCGTGCCCGTAAGATTGAAAGCGATCGTCCGCTCCCACTCCTGCAGGGTTATCCGATCGAGCGGCGTGTTGGGGTTCGCGAGCGTGGTGCTGCCGCCGACGGCGTTCACGAGAATATCGATGCGCTGAAAGCGATCCTGCACCTGCCGCACCATCGCGGCGACCGCGGCCTCGCTCAAGACGTCGGCCTCGATCGCGAGCGCGTCTCGGCTCTCGGCGCGGAGAGCCGCCACGATGCGGTCCAGGCGCGCGCCATCGGTGTCGACGAGGGCAACCCGCGCGCCCTCCCTCGCTATGATCAAGCCAGTCGCCTCGCCAATGCCGTTGGCACCACCCGCTATGAGCGCAGCCTTGCCGGTGAACCGCATGCCTCACGTACCCCTGAACGCGGCGATTTGCGCCGCGCTGGCAACCGCGCGGGCACAATCGCTCAACTCGCAAAGGGACGCGCTGGCGCCGCCATCGCCCAGCAGAGCGAGAAGCGCGCGGCGCGGCTCCGCGCCCTCGAACGCCACGGCATGGACGCATTCGGTCAACGGCATGCGTAGGCCTTGCTGTGCAGCGAGTTCGCGGCCTGCGCGCACCGTATTGATTCCCTCCGCCGGCTCTTTGATCTTCTCCAGCCGGTCGAGAAGCGCGCCGAGCCGAACGCCGCGCCCCAGCTCGACGCCAACCCAGGTGTTGCGCGAATGGGGACTCATGACCGTCAAAAACAGATCGCCAATTCCCGCCAATCCCGTGAAGGTGGCCGCGCGAGCCCCGAGCCTCATCGCGAGGGTCTGAATTTCGGCTAGTCCTATGGCAACGACAAGCGCGCGGGCATTGTCGCCGAGCTCGAGACCAGCCGCGATCCCGGCAGCGATCGCGACGATATTCTTGAGCGCGCCTGCGAGCTCGACGCCCACGAGGTCGGTCGTCGTGAAAACCTGGAGGTTCGCAACGGCAAGCGTCTGGCCGGCAAGGACCAACACCTCGTCAGACACCGCGGCAACAATGAGCGCTGTGGGGAGACCGGCGATGATGTCCTGCATGCTGTTCGGCCCGGAGACCGCGCCAACCGCCTGAGCGCCGGTCTCTTCGCTCAGAAGTTCCGACATGCGTTTGTTGGTCTGCGGCTCGAGCCCTTTCGTCGCGGAGACCAGCACGACGCCATCAGGAAGCGACCCCCGGATGCGTCGCGCGAGATCGCGGAGCTCGTGCGACCTGACGGCGACGACGGCGAGTTTCGCGTTTCCCAGAGCATGGCCGAGGTCGGTGGTCGCAGAGAGCGAGGGACCGAGGACCAATTCCGTGAAGTGTCGGGGGTTCCGACGGGTCTCGTTCACGCCGCGGACCAGCTCCGCGTCTGCGGACCACAACACGCAATCGCGGCCCGCCGAGGCGACGGCATGGGCGAGCGCCGTCCCCATGGTGCCGCCACCCAGAACTGCTACGTGATGCTTCATCGAAAATTCTGGCCTCGCCGCTACGACCACAACCTCTGTGGTCCGAGATCTTTCTCGGTGACGCCGTAGCTCTTGACGGCGTCGGGGACACCCTTGCCGGTCGCCAGCGAAGCGGCGGTCAGGCCCATGGCGTAAGAGGTCTGGATCCCGTAGCCGCCCTGGCCCGCGAGCCAGAAGAAGCCCTCGGCATCGGGCGCGAAGCCCACGACGGGGTTCTTGTCCTTGACGAAGCTCCGGAGACCCGCCCAGCGCCGCACGATCCGCTCTACCTTGAGGGTGGAGGCTTGCTGGACGCGGTCGACCACCAGCGCGATGTCCATCTCCTCGGGCTGTACGTCCTGGGGCTCGACCGGGGTCTCGTCCGCCGGCGAGGCGAGCACGCGGCCTGATTCCGGCTTGAAGTAGAACTCCTCGCCGCAGTCGGCCGCGATCGGATATTTCGCCATATCGAGACCCGCCGGACCGTCGAACACGATCACGGTTCGGCGCTTGGGCTGCAGGCCGATCTTGCGGACGCCGGCGATGCCCGCCACCACGTCGGCCCAGGCGCCGGCGGCATTGATGACCACCGGTGCGCTGAATTCCCCGGCCTTGGTGCGGGCGTGCCAGCGGCGGCCGCGGCGTTCGAGCCCGGTCACCTCGGCGTTGGTCACGATCTCCGCACCCTTCGCGCGCGCGCCACGCAGATAGCCCTGATGGATCGCGTTCACGTCCATGTCCATGACCGTGGGGTCCTCCGCCGCCAGCGCGAGATAACCGCGTCTCAGCACCGGACAGAGCTTGAGGGCGTCTTCAGGCTGCATCAGCCGGAGGTCGTCGGAGAGCTCGCTCAGCTCCTTGACGAGATCCTCAAGCGCCGTGCGCTGGTCCTCGCGCGCGACGAAGAGCGCGCCGCGCGGATGCATCAGCGGCACGTCGGAGAATCCCGCCGGCGGCTTGCGCAGGAAGGGCCCGCTCGCCACGGTCATGACGCGCATCAAGCGCGGCCCGTAGCTCTCGGCAAAGACGGCGGCCGAGCGGCCGGTCGAGTGATAGCCGGGCTGGCCCTCGCGCTCGAGCAGGATCACGGAGCCGCGGCCGACCAGGTGATAAGCCGAAGAGGCGCCGGCGATGCCGGTGCCGACGATCAGGAAATCGCACTCTCGTGCCGCCATGGCGTATGCCTTCTTTCAAATCAGCGAAGCAGTTCTTCCTCGAACGGGAACTTCGAGAGGATCTCGCAGCCCTTCGCGGTCACCAGCACCTGGTGCTCGAGCTTGACGCCTTCCCGTCCGCCGACCGCGCCGCAGTAGCTCTCGATGCAGATCGTCATGTTCTCCTCGAGCACGCCGTCGAAGCCGTACTTGTCGGCGTCCTGCCGGTAGTAGATCGAGGGATATTCGTCGCAGAGACCGATGCCGTGCCCTAGGAGCATGTAGCGGTTCGGAATGAACTCCTCGGCCTGCCGGTAGGCCTTCTCCGTCAGCTCCCGGAAGCTCACGCCCGCTTTGACCAGCGCGACATTGTGCTCGATCTCCGCGTAGGCGTGCTTGTAGAGCCGGCGCTGCTCTTCCGAGGGCCGGCCGGGACCGCAGAAGAAGGTGCGCGAGACATCCGCGCAATAGCCGAAGGGCCCCACCATGTCGGCATCGAAAGCGACCAGCTCGCCCGGACGGATCCGGCGCTCGCTGCTCTCCTGGAGCCACGGATTGGTCCGGTCGCCCGAGGTCAGCATGCGCGCGTCGATCCACTCGCCGCCCATGGCGATGTTCGTGTGGTAGAGGATGGCGAAAAGCTCGTTCTCGGTCATGCCGGGCTCGAGCGCCTTGCGCATCCGCGCCATCGCGATATCGGCGACGGCGAGCGAGTAGTTCATGCACAGAACCTCCTCGGCCGATTTTATCGAGCGCGCGCGCTCGATCGGGGCCTGCGCGTCCGTGAGCTCGATCCCATGGTGGGCGAGCGCCGAGGCCGAGGCGATGTCCAGGCGATCGACCGCGAGGCGCTTGTTGCCACCCGACGACGCCTTGAAGAGCGAGGCCAACTCGCCGGCCCAGGCCTCGATGCTCTCCTGCAGCCGGGAGCCGCTGAAGAAATAGCTGAAGGGGACGGCCGGCCGGCACTCGGTGATGGTCCCGAGTCCGCGCGCGGTCTCGTGACAGGCGACGGCATCGAACAGCACCACGGGGCCGCGGGTCGCCACGAAGAGATAGCGTCCTGGCGTGTGCGCCTGGAACATCGAGTAGTTCCGGCTGCCGGTGGCATAGCGGATATTGATCGGATCGATCAGCAGGCAACCCGCGCAATCCATCGCCTCGAGCTGCTGGCGCACGCGGCCCAGGCGATAGCTGCGCAGCCGCGCCAGATCGATCGACGCCGCCGTATCCGTGAGCCCCGTGATCGGCGTCTTGTGCGCGATGGCGGAGAGATCCTGCTCGGGCATGGCGGCTCCTTTCAGGTCTTTGCCTGGCGCTCGCGCCAGTCGACGGGGTAGATCGCGAAGACCACCTTCGTGGGCGCCTTGGCCTCATAGACGAGCCAGGTCCCCTTGGGCAGCCACAGTCCGTAGCCGGGCTGCATCACGTAGGTGCGCTCCTTGGTCCTGATCGTCAGCGTGCCTTCGAGGCAGTAGAAATACTCGTCGTAGAGGACGGTCCATTCCATCGAGCAATTCTCGAACACCGCCACGCCCGCGCCGATGGTCTTGCTGCGGTCACCCGCGACATCGCGGCCGACGCGGATATCGCCGGCCTCGCCGCCGATCTGCTCGAATGTCCGCTCCGCCGGCGCAATCAGCCTGACGCCGCTCATGGCCTCCTCCCTCGCTGTGATCGGCCCACTATAGCGCAGAAGCTGCTGAGCGCCGCGCGCGGCTAGCTCGGCGACTCCATGCCGTTCGTCTTGATCACAGGCAACGCTTCGGGCGCGCTCAGGAATTTGATGAAGGCCTTGGCGGCCGCGGGCTCTTTGGCCGAGGCGCTGACCGCCGCGGTAAACGTCGTGTAGGACTGCAGCTCCGGCGGCAGCGGGCCCAGGAGCTCGATCCCGGAGACCTTCATGAGCTCGCTGATCTGCTGCACGGCGAGCTCCGCCTCGCCTGACGCCAAGAGCTCACCGATGATGCCGCTCGGCCTGGTCTTGGCCTTCGCCTTCACTTGGTCGGCAATGCCGAGCTTCTCCAAGAGACTCACGAAGTACTGGCCGCTCGCGCCTTGGGTCGTGTAGGCGACGGACTTGGCATCGAGGAGCGCGCGCCTGAAGGCCTCTGTCGTGCCGATGTCGGGCTTGGGCGCACCCGCGCGCACCGCCACGCCGACGCCGGAGCGCGCGATGTCTGCGCGCGTGGCGGCGACAAGCTTTCCCGCCTTGATGAGATCGTCGGCGATCGCCGCGGTCAGGATCGCGACGTCGAACGCGGCGCCGTCTAGGATTTTCCGCTTGAGGATCGAGGCAGCGTCGAGGTCGATCGCGAGCCTCTGCCCCGAGCTGCGCTCGAAGGTGGGGCCGAGCTCGCGCAGGATTCCGGCCACGCCATTTGACGAGAGGACCTTGATCGCGGCAGCCATGGCGCAAATTTTGGCCACGACGAGCCACGGAAGGGCAAGCTAAACTCCGCCGAGACGGCCGGCGGGAACACCGGCATGACAACAAGGAGGCTTGGGGAGGCTCATGAAGACGGGTCACATTCTCGGTATTGCCCTGCTCGCGACAGTGCTCGCCGGTCCGGCGCTGGCGGAGGACGTCAAGGTCGGCGCGCTCTATCCGCTGTCGGGGAACGCGGCCAGTGCCGGCAAGTCGGCGCTCGATGCGGTCGAGCTCGCGGTCGATCTGATCAACACCGTGCATCCCGAGCTCTCGGGGCTGCCGTCGGTCGGCAAGGGCGGGCTCGCGAACCTCGGCGGGGCCAAGATCAAGCTCGTCAGCACGGACCACCAGGGTAAGCCCGAGGAGGGCCAGAGCCAAACGCTGCGGCTGATCACGCAGGAGCACGTGGTCGCCCTGATCGGCGCCTACCAGTCGAACGTGAGCTTCACCGCGACCGCGGTCTCGGAGCGGCAAGGCATTCCCTTCGTGGTCGGGGATTCCGTGGCCAAGAACATCACCAACCGCGGCTTCAAGTGGCTCGTGCGCGTGACGCCGGTGGCGTCGGACTTCGCCAAGAACTACATGGACTATCTCGACGACATGAAGAAGGCGGGGCACAAGGTGGACTCGATCGCGATCGTGAACGAGAACACCGATTACGGCACCTCGGTCGCGGGCACTCTCGTCGAGCAAGCCAAGAGCCACGGGCTCAATGTAGCGGCGCAGATCCCCTACAACGCCAATTCCAGCGACGTCAGCGCGCAGGTGCTGCAGCTCAAGGAGAAGAGCCCGGATTGCGTGATCTTCGTCTCCTATACCGCGGACGCGATCCTCTACATGAAGACGATGAAGAACCTGAACTACCTGCCGCCGATGATCATCGCCGACGATGCGGGCTTCGCCGATCCGGCCTTCATTCCGGCGGTCGGCGACATTTCGCAGGGATTGATGAACCGCAGCGCCTGGGCGGTCGGCAAGCCCATGAGCATCACGCGGCGGATCAACGAGCTCTTCAAGGAGAAGACCGGCCGCGAGCTCGACGACACCAGCGCGCGCAGCATGCAGGCGATGCTCGTGCTGGCCGACGCCATCAACCGCGCAGGCTCGACTGCGCCCGACAAGATCATGGCGGCGCTCAAGGCAACCGACCTCAAGCCCAATCAGATCATCATGGGCTATCACGGCGTGAAGTTCGACGAGATCGGCGAGAACTCGCTGGCGGCCACGTATCTGGTCCAGCTCCAGGGTAAGGACTACGTCGCCGTCTGGCCCGAGAAGAGCGCCACGGCGCAGCTGCAGTGGCCGATGAAGGGCTGGCAGTAAGCGACGCTTTCGCCCAGCCGCGATGATCCTGCTGCAGGTGCTGGTCGGCGGCCTCCTCCTGGGGGCCGTCTATGCGCTCTTTGCCTCAGGTCTCACGCTCATCTGGGGCATGATGAACTTCATCAATTTCGCCCATGGCGAGTTCGTGATGCTCGGCATGTACGTGGCGCTGGTGATGACCTGGATCCACGCGGGACCGGCGGCGTTCGGGCCCGCCGCCACGGTGGCGCTGTTCCTGCTCGGCGTGCTGGTCTATCTCGGCCTCATCAAGCACGTGATGCGCGGGCCGATGCTCTCGCAGATCCTGTCGACCTTCGGGCTTGCGCTGCTGCTGCGTTACTCCGCCTTCGCCTATTTCAAATCGGATTTCCGGACGCTGCCCGATAGCTGGCTCACGGGCACGCTCGGGGTCGGCGGCATCTACATCGGCAAGGCGCAGCTCCTCGCCGGGGCGATCGCGGGCTTGCTCGCCCTCGGCATGCACCTGCTGCTCACCCGCAGCGCGCTCGGCAGCCGCCTGCTCGCGGTCGCCGAGGATCGGAGCGCCGCAATGCTCATGGGGATCCGGCCCGACCGCATGCAGGCGCTCGCCTGGGGTCTCTCGGCCGCGAGCGCGGGGATCGCGGGCGCGCTCCTCGCCACCGTCTATCCGTTCTCGCCCGAGGTCGGCCAGACCTTCGCGCTCACGGCTTTCGTCGTGGTGGCGCTCGGGGGCTTCGGCAGTGTGCCTGGCGCGATGATCGCCGGCATTGCCATCGGCCTTATCGAGCAGGCCGCGGCCTACAGCCTCGGCCCGATCTACAAAGACGTGGTGGTCTACGGTCTCTTTGTCGCGATCCTCTGGGTCAGGCCGCAGGGCCTGCTCGGAAAACTCTGAGCGGCAGTCAGGCCGCATGTCGGCACGCTGGACACCGATTGCTCTCTGGGCGGCGCTCCTGCTGTTCCCCATTGCCGTATCCACCACGGACAGCGCGGCGTTTTATCAGGACGTGGGCGCGAACCTGATCCTGGCGGCGATCGCGGCGTCCGCCTGGAACATCGTCGGCGGCTATGCGGGCCAGGTCTCGGTCGGCCACGCGATCTTCTTCGGCGCCGGCGCCTACGTGCCGCTCGTGATCTACAACCTCTGGCCGGCGCTGCCGCCACTCGTGGGCTTGCCGCTGGGCGTGGTCGTCGCGGTGCTGATCGCGGCGGGGATCGGCGTCCCGAGCTTCCGGCTGCAGGGTCACTATTTCAGCATGGCGACCATCGCGGTCGCGGAACTCGTGCGCCTCGTGGTCAGCAACTGGGACCTGCTGGGCGCCGCGATCGGCATCCAGGGACCGGCGACGCCGCGGGGCTGGTGGGATCTGATCTTTCGGAGCTCCGTTCCCTATTACTACATCTTCCTCGGCGTGCTCGCGCTCACGCTCGCCATCACCTCCGGCATGGAGCGGAGCCGGTTCGGCTATTACCTGCGCGCGATCCGAGCGGGCGAGCGCGCGGCGCGACGCCTCGGCGTCCCCGTGCGACGCACGCAGCTCAAGGCGCTGATGCTGAGCGCCGCGCACACGGCGACCGCGGGCTCGCTCTACGCCTTCAAGCTCGGCTTCGTGAACCCCGAGAGCGGGCTCGGCATCCTCGTCTCCGTGCAGATGATCATCGTGGCGGCGCTCGGCGGCGCCGGCACGCTCTATGGGCCACTGATCGGCGCGCTCATTCTGATTCCGCTGCAAAGTGCCACGAACACCTGGTTCGGCGGGGGCGGCAGCGGGCTCACCTTCATCCTCTATGGCGGCATCATCGTGATCCTCGCGCGCTTCGAGCCCGGCGGCTTGCTGGAGCTCTGGCGACGCCTTTCCGCGCGGGTGGCCCGTGCTGCTTGAGACCCAGGACGTCTCGAAGGCCTTCGGCGGCTTCGTGGCGCTCGCCGAGGCTTCGCTCGCTGTCGAGGCCGGCGAGATCGTGGGCTTGATCGGCCCGAACGGCGCCGGCAAGTCGACCTTCTTCAACTGCATCGCGGGCGACCTCGCGCCCTCCGGCGGTCGCATTCGGTTCGACGGTGTCGATGTCACCGAGGAACCGCCGGAGGCCCGCGCGCTGCGCGGCATCGGCCGCACCTTCCAGGTGCCCGCGACCTTCGAGGACATGAGCATCCTCGAGAACGTGATGGTAGGCGCGTTTCTGCGTCACTCTCAGGCGCGCGATGCCCGCACGAAGGCGGTCGAGGTCTTGCGCCTGACCGGCCTCGAGGCGCAGGCACGCCAGCCTGCGAGAACCCTCGGCACGCCCGGCCGCAAGCGGCTCGAGATCGCGCGCGTGCTCGCGACCGAGCCAAAACTGCTCTTGCTCGATGAGGCGCTCGCGGGCCTCACGCCCGCCGAGATCCAGAGCGCCATCGCGCTCGTGCGCAAGATCCACGCGCTCGGCATCACCATCGTGATCGTCGAGCACATCATGGAGGTGATCCTCACGCTCACCGCGCGTGTGCTGGTCTTCAACCAGGGCCGCACCATCGCGCAAGGACGGCCGCAGGAGGTGGTGAGCGACCCCAAGGTGATCGAGGCCTATCTCGGCCATCAACACGGGGCGCGCGGAAGGCGGCGGCGATGAGCGCGGCGCTCGCGGTCGAGCATCTGGAGGTGCGGTACGGCGACCTCGTGGGCGTGGCCGACGTCTCGCTCGCGGTCGCCGAGGGCAGCATCGTTGCGCTGCTCGGCTCCAACGGCGCCGGCAAGACCACGACCCTCAACGCGATCGCGGGCCTGGTGCCCGCGAGCGGCGGCCGGATCGCGTGGCGCGGCGAGGCCATCACGAATCTGCCGGCCTTCGCGATCGTGCCCAAGGGCCTGGCGCTTTCGCCCGAGGGCTGGCGTCTCTTCGTGAGCCAGACCGTCGAGCAGAACCTGCGCCTCGGCGCCACCGCGCTTGGCCAGAAGACGCGGATCGAAAGCCTGCTCGAGCGCGTCTACGCGGTCTTCCCGCGCCTTGCCGAGCGACGGCGCCAGCGCGCGGGCACGCTCTCGGGCGGCGAGCGGCAGATGCTGGCCTTGGGCCGCGCGCTGATGAGCGAGCCCAAGCTCCTGATGCTCGACGAGCCGAGCCTCGGCCTCGCCCCCGCGGTCGTCGAGCAGCTCTACGACACGCTGGTCCGACTCCACGGCGACGGCCTCACGCTCCTGCTCGCGGAGCAATCCGTGCCGCTCGCGCTCGAGATCGCCGACTACGCCTACGTCCTCCAAACCGGCCGCACGGTCCTCGAGGGCAAAGCCGACGCCCTCGAAAACGACCCGCAGGTGCGGCGCATTTATCTCGGCATCAAGGACGCGGCCGGTTAATCGGAATCCACAATAGTAGCGGCGCGGCATGGCAGACGACCGGAAATCGCATTCGGTCGTACTCCGGCATCTATCATCTGAGTTCGCGCTGGTGTCGAAGTCGGGGGATCGATGAGCATCTTGATGGTCATGGGCAGCACGCCGCGGCATTTTTATATGGCGCGGGCCGTCGCCGCGTCGGGGCGGCTCAAGGGGATCATCGTGGAGGAGCGGGGCTGGCGTACGCCCATCGCACCTGCGGGCACGCCGCCCCGCACGCTGGCGCTCTTCGAGCAGCACTTCAAGGCTCGCGCCGCGGCGGAGGTGCGCTTCTTCGGCACCGAGCCCGAGACGAGTCTCGCCGGCCTTGTGGTGGCGCGCATCTCACGCGAGGAGATGAACGGGCCCAAATGCTGGAACGCCATCGATCGGATGAAGCCGGACCTGCTGCTCTCCTACGGCGTCGGCAAGCTCACGCACGAGACGCTGGCGCACGCGCGCGGTCATCGCTGGAACGTCCACGGCGGGTTCGTGCCCTTCTACAAGGGCGCGGGGCCGCATTTCTGGCCCCATTACCTGCTGGAGCCGCAGATGTGCGGCGTCACGCTCCACGAGCTCACCGACGCGATCGACGGCGGCGCAGTGGTGCACCAGACCGTGGGCACGCTCACCCGTGGCGACGGCGTCAACGAATTCTCCAGCCGCACGACGGCCGGTTTCGCGCCGGAGCTCACCGAGGTGCTCGTGCGCACCTTCGACGGCCGGCTCAAGCCGCCGCAGCCGCAAAAGACCACGGGTCGGCTCTGGCGCAGCGTCGACTTCCGCCCGCAACACCTGCACTGGGTCTACGAGATCCACGAGAACCGCGTGGTCGACCGCTACCTCGACGGCGAATTCCCCGGCCGCGAGCCGAGAACGGTGCGCCAGTTTTAGTTACGGCGACGCAATCCTGCGCGTCTCTTTCAAAAGAGCGGCGGCGCCGTCGAGGAGGAGGCCGGTGTCGGCGGCGATGAGGGGCATGCGGGCGCCTTTGGCGACCCATTCGGGCACCGCCTCCGGCGGGATCACGATGCCTGTGCAGACCGCGATGCCCTCGGCTCTTGCTTTCGAGAGCACGGTGTCGAGCGCGCGGGCGACCTCGGGATGCTTCCAGTCGAGGAGCCGGCCGAGAGAGCCCGAGAAGTCTGCGGGACCCAGACAGATCGCGTCGACGCCATCGAGGGCGAGGATACCGTCGAGCTCGTGGAGGAAGCGGGCATCCTCGATCTGCGGCACGATCACCAGCTCGGCATTGGCCGCCGCCGCGTAGGCGGCGGCATTGCGGTAATAGCCCGAGGCGCGGCGCGGGCCGAAGCCGCGCGTGCCTGCGGGGGGATAGCGGCAGGCGGCGATCAGGCTCCGCGCCTCCTCCACCGTGCGCACCATCGGGCAGACCAGGCCGTCGACGCCGGCATCCAGCACCTGCTTGATCGCGACCTGGTCGTTCCAGGGCACGCGCACGAGCAGCACGGTCTCGGATTTGGCGAAGCCCGCGAGTGCGATCTGGATCTCCGCCACCGTCCAGGGCGCGTGCTCGGCGTCGATGATCACATAATCGAAGCCCGAGCCCGCCATGATCTCGGCAACCGAGAGCTCGGGGATCGTGAGCCATGCGCCGAGCACGGTCTCGCCCGCCGCGAGCCGCGCCTTGAATTTCCTGACACGGCTCACGCCGCTTTCGGTCGCTCGATCGGTCATATTGGGTTCCGCCCCTCCTCAAGGAATGAGGAGCCTACGATATGGCTGCGGCCACGGCCAACCGGCCGCCGTGCGGGGCGCCTACTCTGGCGGACCGGGTTGCGCCCGCGCCCGTCTCTTCCCACCCGGGCGGCTGGCGCAGCGTGGCGGCGCCCAGAGCGGCGATCGTCACGGGCATGTGATGGCGGGCCACCGGAGGCACGAGGAGTGAATTCCGGCTATCCTGGGTCCGCGTAACCCAGGAGCATCGCGGACGTGGCGCAAGCCCAATCGAACGCCGTCATCCTTGGCACGGCGACGCCGGGCGGCGGGTTTCCGCTGTTCGGCGCGGCGCTGATCGAGGCGCTCGCCGAGGTCGATCCAGCGCTCGTGATCGAGCCGCGCAACACCAAGGGGAGCACCGAGAACGTGCCCCTCCTGCGTGCGGGCGCGCTCGACATCGCGCTGGTACAGGGCGAAGTCGCGGTCGAAGCGCTGTCGGACGCCGGCCTCGCGCAAGGGCGGCTCTGGATCATCGCGGCGATGTATTCGACGCCGGGGTTCTTCGTCGTGCGCGCCGACAGCCCCTGCCGCACGATCTCGGATTTGCGCGGCAAGCCCGTCGCCTTCGGCGCCGGCGGATCCGGGCTCGTGCTTCTGGCCCGCGCGGTGCTCGACGGGATCGGGCTCGATTGCGAGCGCGATTTCAAGGCCGTCTTTCTCGATCGCGCGGGCGACGGACCGGCGATGGTGCTCGACGGGCGCGTCGTGGCGCTCTGGGGTGGCGGCACCGGTTGGCCCGGATTCACGGCGATCGCCGAGAGCGCGACCGGCGCCCGCTTCATTGCTCCGAGCGCGGCGGAGATCGCGCGCATCCGTCTCAAGCATCCGTTCCTGAAACCGCTGACCCTCGCCGCGGGCAGCTATCGCGGACAAAACGCGCCGATCCCGTCGGTCGGGTCCTGGAGCCTGATCCTCGCCCGCGAAGACCTCGACGACACGGTCGCCTATCGCCTCGCCAGCGCGCTCCACCGCGCCGAGGCGGGACTCGCGCGCCGCCTGCCCCAGGCGCGCGAGACCACCGCCGCCAACACCATCGCTGCGGCGCCGCGCACCGAGCTCATCCATCCGGGGGTATGGCGCTACCTTCGCGAGATTGGTGAATCCACGGACAAGGCTTAATCTCGCGACAGCTGAGATCGGGAGGGGGCAATGCGCGGACGTTGCTTGGCCTTTGGTTTCTTGGTGCTGACCCTGGTGTGCGTCGCGGGGGCGCCAACTCCGACAAAAGCTCATTTCGTCGCATGGACGCGAGGGAGTCCGGTTTACTCAGGTGATTACCCTCGCACGCTTTGTTACAAGCTCGTGGGGGATATAGCCAAGGATCAGCTCTGGATTTCCTGGATCGACAATGCAGCCGCGCTCTGGAACAAGGCGAACACCGGCTGGACGTTCAAGAAATGCGAGACCGACGACGAAAAGGCCCACCCGAATATCGTCTTCACCTTCAATACGAGCGACAAGAAAATCGACGGCGGCGCGGCCGGCTCAGGCCGCGGCGGCGGTGCCAATATTGGCAACTGGGAGATCCGCGTCGAGCCCGATGTCACCAAGATGAGCATCAATGGGACGAAGGTCGGGGACGCCGGCAACCACGGCTGGTCCATGGAGAACAAGAACGGCGTCCAAACGCTCGACCCGGTGCTGGTGATGGAGCACGAGCTCGGCCATGCGCTGGGGCTCGACCACAATCCCGGGGCGTGCTTCGAGGGCAAGACGGGGAATGTCGAGGACCCCGTCTGTGCCGGCACGCACAAAGGCCCTAACGGTCGCAATCCCAGCGCCTCGGACGTGGCGGAGGTCAAGCGGGGCATCGACGCCTACCATAAGATGGTGGAGGACGCGAAGAAGACGGCGGAAGAAGGGGGCGAGAAAAAGAATCAGATGACGCCCGGGACGAACGAGTCGGGTCAGACCGTGTATTACTGCGATAGCCCGCCGGGCTACTACCCGCAGGTACCGAACTGCTCGACACCCTGGCGCGCGGTCGTAACCGGCACCAACGGCCCACCACCAACTGGCACCGATGGGCCGCCTCCGAACGAAATGCCCGCCAACTCGGGCCCCGGCCCAACGATGGCGCCGGGCTTCGGCCTCGGTGGATTCGGATTTGGTTTTGGCGGCGGCCGCGGCTCCGACGACAGCTCCGGCGGCCGCGACGCCACGACCCGCCAGCAGCAGCGCCGCCCGTGATCACGTCAGCGCTTCACGCTTAGGAAATCTCCATGTTCGCCGCACCGCCCGTGATCGAGACCACCGTGTTCGCCCGCATCCCCGAGCGGCTCTGGATCGACCGGCCCTCACATTGGGTCGAGTTCAATCAGATGGGGCAGAAGACGCCGACCTTCCTCGAGGGGCCGTCCTTCGACCGCGCGGCGAACCTGTGGGTGACGGACATCCCCTGGGGTCGGCTCTTCAAGATCGCGCCCAGCGGCGAGATCACGGTGGCGCTCGAGTACGACGGCGAGCCCAACGGGCTCAAGTTCCACAAGGACGGCCGCGCCTTCATCACCGACCACAAGAACGGCATCATGGTATTCGACCCCAAGACCGGGAAGATCACGCCCCATCGCGACCGCGGCGTGGTCGAGCGCTTCAAGGGCGTCAACGACCTGGTCTTCGCTTCCAACGGGGATATGTATTTCACCGACCAAGGCCAGACCGGCCAGCACGACCGCACCGGCCGGCTCTATCGGCTGCGCGCCAATGGCGCGCTCGACTGCGTCCTCGATTGCATCCCGAGCCCCAACGGCCTCGTCCTCAACAAGGCCGAGACGGTAGTGTTCCTCTGCGTCACCCGCGACAACGCAATCTGGCGCGTGCCACTGCTGCCCGACGGCACGGCGACCAAGGTCGGCGTCTTCATCCAGATGTCCGGCGGCGTCGGGCCCGACGGGATGGCGATCGACGACGAGGAGAACCTCATCGTCTGCCACATCGGGCTCGGCAGCCTCTGGGTGTTCAGCCCGCTCGGCGAGCCTCTCTATCGGATCAAATCCTGCACCGGTCTCGCCACCACCAACTGCGCCTTCAGCGGGCCCGACCGGAAGACGCTCTTCATCACGGAGTCGCGCACCGGCACCGTGCTCAAGGCCGAGCTGCCGGTGCCGGGGCGGCTCATGTACTCGCACATGTAGTGGTCAGATCGCGGACCAGTGCGCGCGCAGCTCGCGATTGAACTCCGCCGGCCGCTCCTCGGGGAAAAAGATCCGCGCGCCCTCGAGGTCGATCCGCTGCCGCGCGCCCGGGATGGTGTCGGCGAGCCAGCGCGACCACTTCACGTCGAAATAGATATCGTCCGTGCCCCAGACGATCAGCGTCGGCGACTTGAGCGTCCGTAGCTGAGCTTCCACCGCAAGCGTGTGCTTGCAATCGAACGCCGCGAGGAAGCGCTGGAAGTCTCGGGTGCGCTGCTCGGTGCGGACCAGCGGGCGGAGATAGGCCTCGATGGTCTCGTCCGTCACCCGCTCGGGGTGCTCGTAAGCGGGACCCAGCGCCTGGGGCGAGCGGTAGACGCTCTTGTCGGCCAACATGGCCTCGAGCGTGCCGCGCAGACCGCCCGCCGCCGCCATGGAGAGAAAGGGCTTGAACGCCTCGGGCGGCCAGTTGTCGTGCGCGTCGCAATTGGTGAGCGTGAGACTGCGCACGCGCACGGGATTGAGTGCCGCAAAGATCTGCGCGATGCCTCCGCCGCTGTCGTTGCCGACCAGATCCACTCGGTCGATTCCGAGCGCCTCGATGAATTCCCGCAGCATCTTCGCGTTCGCCGTAACCGACACGTCCTGATCCGGCGCGATCTCGGTATCGCCGTGCGCCAGCAGATCCACGGCAATGCATCGACGCAAATCCGAGAGCTCCACCAGCTGGTGGCGCCAGAGATGACCGTTGAGCAGCACGCCGTGCACGAAGAGCGCCACCGGACCCGTGCCTGCCTCGCTATAGGCAATGCTGCCCGACGGGATCGTGACGGTGTGCTTCGTTATTGTTGCGTGACGAGAGACCATCGCTCAGTCCTCCCGGCCGCGGCCGTTGCCGGGGAGCGACGCATTCGCCTCCTTGAGCGTCTGCGCGCACTCCTCGCAGCACACCTCCACCGTGGAGCCGCCGATCTTCACGGAGATCGGCTCGGCATCGAGCTCGCAATCGCAGGCAGCACAGGTTTTCGTGGGCATGATTACACCTCCTTGAGGACCCGCTGCTCGGGGTCGACAGGGAAGATGTCGGTGCGCGCCTTATGGCGCTGTCAGAATCTTTAGCGATCTGCTCGCGTGGTTAGCGCCGGGCGATCGTGCGCCGAAACTCCGCAGGCGTGCGCCCGTAGGTTTGCCGGAAAGCCGCGCTGAAATGGCTGTGACTGGAGAAACCCAGGTCCAGGCTCAACGCCGTGAGGTCGTCGTACTCCGCGAGCAGATCGAGCGCGCGCGCCAGCCGCAACCGAAGCTGATACCGATAGAGTGGCATCGCCTCCACCTGCTGAAACACCTGCGTGAGATAGACCGGCGAGACGCCGACCACGGCGGCGATCGCGGCCAGCGTCCATCGCCGCGACGGCTCCGCCGAGAGCGCGAGTTTGGCGCGGTCGACCAGCTTCTGCCGGCCCGGACTGGCGCCGGCCGCATGCGACGTCCTCTCTCCCAAGGCGCGGCGCACCAGCGTGAGCGCCAGGGTCTCCGCTTCCAGTGTCTCCGCGACGTTGCGGCTCAAGGCGTGGCGCAGCAACGCGACGAGCGCTTGGGCGCGCGGATCGATGCGCCGACGCTGCCGCCGAAACGACGCACCTTCCGCGCTCGGCGCCAGCTCTCGCAGCAGAGGCTCGCTGATCACGAGATCGAGGCTGGCATCGCCACCCCCGACGGGATGGCTGACGCGATAGGCCTCCGCCCGGTTGAAGAAGAGCACCTGGTTGGCCTCGGCCACCGCATCATTGCTGCCGAGATGGCGCACGTAGACGCCGCGATAGGGAAACACGAGGTGCGTCGTGTCGGTGCACTCCTCGGCACTTTTGCTTCGGCACTCGCCCGTGCATGAGACGTCACGGATCACCACGGTGTCCGTGGCGAGAAGCGGTTGAACAGAGAATTGCGACATGGCCCGGGTGCCCATCCGGGCCTCTATATGGCGCACCGGTGAGCAAGCGCCAGCGAAACGTGAGGCCGCCCGGCACTGGTCTGAGACCGGTGCCGGGCGGTTTCACGGACCCACATATTGCGATCAGTCGTCCGCGCGCCAGAACGGCTGGCTGCCCTTGAACTCGGCGGTCGCCCGGCTGATGCCGAGATCGCGCAACATGTGGTCGTCGAGCTTCAAGAGCGCGCGACGGGACCGGGCCCGCTCGCGCCACGTGCGGAGCTGCCCGAGCGTGGCGGCGGCGGCCGTCGCGATGCGATCGCCGAGGGACTTCGTGGGCTCGATCACCCGGGGCTCCCACCCCCGCATGACGATGAGCGGGTTCCGCCACCACTGGGGATAAAGCACCTCGGCGCGATACTCGGGCTCGCGCCCGCGGAACGCGGGGATGTGCAGTTCGGGCGCATCCGCAACCGTGGTGAACGCCGCCAGGTGGGCCGCCGTGAGACTGGGATTTTCCTTCCTGAGTGCCTGTGCCATGATCAAATCTCCTGGGGTCATGTGGTTGGCTTGGATGACCCTGAAAATGGCGGCATATCGCCTTGCCAACAAACGATCAGTTTTCATAGAATGACCAAGAAAAATTAGGTCATTGTATCGATGCAAGGCTCGCTTCCGCTCAATGGTCTCAAGGCCTTCGAGGCCGCCGCCCGGCACCTGAGCTTCACCAGGGCCGCGGACGAGCTGCACGTCACCCAGGCGGCTGTCAGCCATCAGGTGAAGACCCTCGAGCAGCGCCTGGGCGTGAAGCTGTTCCGGCGGCTTCCCAAGAGCCTCCGACTGACCGACGAGGGCCAGGCGCTGCTGCCGGAGCTGCGCGACGCCTTTGAGCGGATGGCGCGCGCGATCAATCGCGTCACCTCAGCGCAAGGCGCCGCCGCGCTCTCGGTCAGCACGCTCACCACCTTCGCGCTCAGCTGGTTGGTGTTCCGCTTGCCGCGCTTTCAGGCGCGGCACCCCGACATCGAGGTGCGCCTCAACACCACCGGCCGCATGGTCGATTTCACCCGCGAGGACGTGGACGTCGCGGTGCGCTACGGCGACGGCAGCTGGCCGGGCCTCCACGTCGAGAGGATGTTCGAGGACGAGCTGACGCCGCTCTGCGGCCGCGCCCACAAGGACCGGCTGCGTGAGCCCGCGGACCTCCGCGAGGTGCCGCTGCTCGACGCCTCGCCGCCCGAGCCCGCCTCGGTCGGCGAATGGGGCACCTGGTTCAAGGCCGCCGGCATCGGCCAGCCGCCGGCGATGCGCGCCGCGACCTTCGACTCCACGAAGATCGCGGTGCAGGCCGCGATCGACGGCATGGGCGTCGCCATCGGCTCGCCCTATCTCTTCGCCGACGACATCGCCGGGGGCCGCCTGTTCCAGCCCTTCCCGCTCGCCGTACGCAACGGCAAGGCCTATTGGCTCGTCTGCGCCGAGGGCACCGCGACGCGGCCCAAGATCAAGGCTTTTCGAGATTGGATCTTCAGCGAGCTCGGCTGAGCCACGCGAAAACTTGGCAAGGAGTTTGCACGGGCGAGCCCGTGATGTGGCTCTGGCGCTGGTTCCCGTGGTGCTGGTGCTGCATTTCGCGGCACGCCGCCTAGCAACCGATCACCCGCTGCGTCCGGATCGACCTAGGCGGCGTGCCGACCAACCCCTGAGACTCAGGGTGAGCCGGCACCCCGGAAGAACAGCGCGGCGATTCCGAGCACGATCAGAACGCCGCCGAGGATCTGGTTCCACGCGATCCGCTCGCCGAGGAAGCAGGCGGAGACGACCAGCGCGATCACGACCGTCCCGCTGACCACCGTGGGGATAGCGATGGAGGCCGCCATCGGTCGCGCAAGCCCGACGCCACCGAGCAGGTAAAAGTAGGCGATCTCACCCGCGCCCGCGCAAAGTCCCGCTAGGGCGGCCCAGAGGTACGCGCGCGGCGAGAGCGAGAAGACCTGTCCGCCTCGGAGCGCCAGAAATCCCAGGAACAAGCCCGATGCCGAGAGCGCAATGAGCTGGAGAAGGATGGTCGCGAGGATCGTCGTCGTCGCGGCGGCCGGCAGGTAAGTGCCGGAGACCTTGATCGCCAGGTTGTAGCCCGCATAGAGAATCGTCACGACGACGAGCAACGCGATTGCGACCATGTCGTTGTCTCGCTCTTGTTGGGAAATGGGGGCGCGCTAGACTTTGCCCGAAGCCCTCCCAGCCAACAAGCGACCCTCGGATAATCTCCCATGCCGCAGAACCCCCGTATCGCGCTGCTCGGCTTTTCGATCGAGTGCAACAAGTTCGCTCCGCCGGCTGTGGAGGCTGATTTCTCTGCGCGCGCCTATGCCGCGGGCGCCGAGCTCCTGGCGGAGACGCGGGCGGCGCATCCGCGCATCTCGCAGGAGATGCCGGCCTTCGTCGCAGCCATGGATCGCACGGGCCCCTGGACGCCGGTGCCGCTGCGCTTGGCGCAGGCGCAGCCCAATGGGCCCGTGGTGCATGACTTCTTCGAGCGCCTGATGGCGGAGTGGCGCCGCGGCCTCAAGGCGGCGAAGCCGCTCGACGGGGTCTATGTCTGCTCCCACGGTGCCGGCCTCACCACCGAGGATGACGATTGCGACGGCGCGCTCCTGGCGCTCGTGCGCGAAGTCGTGGGATCGGAGGTGCCGATCGTCGCGACCTTCGACCTGCACGCCAACGTCTCGACACGCATGGTCGACAGCATCGATGTCTTCATCGGCTATCGCACCAACCCCCACCTCGACCTGCGCGAGCGCGGCGAGGAGGCGGCGCTGGCGATGCGCGAGCTGTTGGATGGGCTCAAGCCCAAGCACGCCTTCATCCGGCTGCCGATTGTGCCGCCCACCGTGACCTTGCTGACGGCGGCCGGGCCCTATGCGGAGATGATCGCGCTCGGCCAGTGCCGCATGACGCCGGAGATCCTGAATGTCTCGGTAATGGGCGGATTCGCCTATGGCGACACCGCGAAGAACGGCATCGCCGTGATCGTGACGGCGCGGCGCGACGCCGGCGTTGCCCATGCGCTCGCGCGCGAAATCGCCGAGCTCGGCTGGGCGAACCGCGACCGCTTCCGAGCGAGACTGACTTCGCGGGAGGACGCCGTTGCGCGCGCCGTGACGGCCGGCAAGGACGCCGCCAGGCCCGCGCTCTGCCTCGCCGATGTCGCGGACAATCCCGGCGGCGGCGGACGCGGCAACACCACCTATCTGCTGGAGGCGCTGCTCAAGGCGGGTGCCGAGGGCGTGCTGTTCGGGATCTTCAACGATGCGACGCTCGCGGAGGAGGCACACCGGCTCGGGCGTGGCGCCAGGTTCCTCGCTCAGGTGAATCGGGCGGAGGACAACCGGTTCTCGAAGCCGCTCGCGCACGACGCCGAGGTGCTGGCGCTCTCCGACGGGGAGTGCGTGGGGCGGCGCGGCATATCCGCGGGGCGCCGCATCTCGCTCGGGAAATCGGCGGCGCTCAAGGTCGGCGGCGTCACCCTGATCGTGATCTCGAACCGGCAGCAATGCGCGGACCCGATCTTCTTCGAGATGTTCGGGCTCGACATCGCCAAGGCGCGCACGGTGGTGGTGAAGTCGCGCGGCCATTTCCGCGGCGGCTTCGACGAGTTCTTCAAGACCGAGCAGATCGTCGAGGTGGATTGCCCCGGCCTCACCTCGCCGATGCTCAATCGCTTCGATTGGACGCGGCTGCCGCGTCCGGTGGTGCCCCTCGACGAGGACGTGAGCTGGACACCACCGCCGCGGTGATCGATTGCGCCGCTACTTCTTGCTGCCTTGCTGCTTCATGAAGGCTTCGGCGCGCTTCTTGAGCTCCTCCTCGGAGAGATCCTCCTTGTGGGTCGCGAGGTGCCAGATGTGGCCGAACGGATCCTCGAACGTGCCGGAGCGGTCGCCGTAGAATTTATCCTCGACCGGCCGCACCATCTTGGCGCCCTCGGTCTGGGCGCGATCGGCGACGGCGTCGACATTGTCGACGTAGAGGTAGATCGCGGTAGCCGAGCCGCCGACGGTCTTCGGACCGCGCACGCCCATGTCCGGGAACTCGTCGGAGATCATGATCTTGGAGTCGCCGATCTGGATCTCGGCATGGCCGACCTTGTCTCCGTGCGCGAAGCGCATCACCTCGGTCGCGCCGAAGGCCTTCTTGTAGAAATCGATTGCGCGCGCCGCGCCGTTGATCGCCAGGCACGGTGTCGCCGTGTGGAAACCGGCTGGAACGTGTTTCGCTTTTCCTGCCATCGTCCTCTCCTTTACAGATTTGACACACTCGCCGCGAACTGGTGCGGCGCGGCGCGCATTCATGCGCGCGGTCGCGCGTCATCGCAAGCGCGCGGCGGTGTCAATAATGCGGGCGGAACCGCCGCGCGCTCAACCCAGCGCGGCGCGGAACTTCGCGGCGATTGCGGGGACCTGATCCTCGCCGAGGCACACCGGCGATAGAACGAGCGTGCCTACAGCTGCATCTGAAAGATTGCAGCGCACGCTCGGCGTGCCCGCCTCGAGCCGCGCGACGAGCTTCATCGTGTCGAGTCCGTCGGCGCGCCGCGG
>DATEGF010000309.1:0-6779 GCA_035280245.1 Allostellaceae bacterium | reverse complement strand
GGCGATGGTCTCGAAGACGCTACTGGGCCGGCCCTTCAGCACGACCACGCGATCGCCCATCAGCACCGCCTCCTCGATCGAGTGCGTCACGAAGAGCATGGTCATGGGCCGCATGTCCCAGATCCGCAGCAGCTCGAATTGCAGGATCTCGCGGGTCTGTGCGTCGACCGCCGCGAAGGGCTCATCCATCAGCATGACCGCGGGCTCTGTCGCGAGCGCTCGCGCGAGGCCGCAGCGCTGCTGCATGCCGCCGGAGACCTGGTAGGGATAGGCCTGCTCGAACCCCTTGAGGCCCACGAGATTGACGAAATGCGGCACCTTATCCGCGATCTCGCCGCGCATGGCGCCCGCGAGCCGCAGGCCGTAGGCGACGTTGTCGTAGACGGTCTTCCAGGGAAACAGGCCGAAATGCTGGAACACCATCGCGACACCCGCGCGCGGCTCGTGCACCGGCGCGCCATCGATCGCAATCATGCCGTCGGTCAGGGGAATGAGTCCGTCGACGCAGCGCAGGAGCGTGGTCTTGCCACAGCCGGAGGGGCCGACGAGCGCCACGATCTCGCGCTGGCCGATCTCGAGATCGACGCCGCGGAACACCTCGAGCGCATCGTAGCGCTTGCCGGCGCCCCGCACGGAGATGCGGGCCGCCGCCGCCGCTTCGGTCACTCCGCCGCCTGCTTGCCGCGCGAGGCCGAGGCCGGCTGTTTCGCCCAGTAATCTGGCGCGGCCTTCGCCTTGGCAAGCGCCTCCGCCGTCTCGAGCCCCGGCGCCATGGAGGCTGCGGTACCCGGCATCACCTGGTGGTGCTCGATGTCGAGGGTGCGGAGCCAGCGCTGCTGGCCCATGGTGATCGCGACGAAGTAGCCGAGCTCCACGAGCTCGGGCTCACTGAAATGCCGGTGCAGGCGCTGCCAGAGTGCATCGTCCGCAGGCAGGTCCCAGGTGATCGCCTCGGCGTAGGCGAGCGCCGCCTTCTGGCGCTCGTCGTAGCGCTTGGATTTCTCGAACTCGAGCAGGTCGCGGTAGTCCTCCTCGATCAACCCCTGCTTCGCGGATTTGATCGAGCGCTGGTTGCCGCAGTACTCGCATTTGACCGATCGCGAGACATAGACCCGGCAGAGCTCCTTGATGCTGTGATCGCAGACGCCCTCGCGGAACACCGTCTGCCAGGTGTTGGCGAACGACCA
The DNA here is from genome assembly GCA_035280245.1 of Allostellaceae bacterium. Taxonomy (GTDB): domain Bacteria; phylum Pseudomonadota; class Alphaproteobacteria; order ATCC43930; family CGMCC-115725; genus DASZHJ01. The sequence goes on along the minus strand of DATEGF010000309.1, from coordinate 5,592 downwards.
GAAAGTCGCGGGCACGTGGGCGCGGACCGCTTGGCTCTCGGGCCTGGGCGTGCCCTCGCGCCGGCAGCGCTCCAGCTCCGCCAGCATCTTGGGGTCATCGAGCGTCGCGGGGTCGACGTAGCTGATGCGGGGCTTCGTCGTCATCGGTCACTCCGGCACTTGTTGATCGCTCGAAAAACATTCTGGCGGAAGGGCCGGCGCGGATCAAATCCGAGGGTGCCGCTATTCCCGGTCGCTCTCCTCGCCCCGCTGGGGCGCGTCCTCGGGCGTCTCGTCAGTGGGCACGCGATAGGACCCGGTGATCCAGCGGGCGAGATCGATCGTGGCGCAGCGCTGGGAGCAGAAAGGCTTGTGGCGCTCGCTGCTGAGCTTGCCGCAGATCGGGCAGGCTTTCGGATTCGGTTGGTCGCTCATGCCTTTTAGATAGGGTCAGGCGTCGCCAATGTCGAAGCTTTCGCGCGCGCGGCCGGGCTCGGCGACGATCGAGATCGCGCGGCCGAGGCGGGTCTCCAGCGCCTGTCGTGCCGGGTCCACCGCTCCCGCAAGGATCGTGGCAATCGCGGGATGAACCCGAAGCTGGGGTGCATGCGCCGGCGCGGCGGCCACGCGGCGCTCTACCGCCGCCAGCGCCTCCAGCCCGACGGTGAGCGCCGTCTTCGCATATCCGCCGTGGGCCGTGCGCTCGAACACGATCTCGTGTAGCGGCGCTTCGCGCCGTGGCCGGGTCAACTCGACGTGTCCGAGCCGAGTCCAGCCCAGAAGCTGTGCCTCCGGCACCTCGGCCGCAAGTGCCGCGCGAAACGCCTCGAGCAAGCGCTCGCGACTCTCGCGTCGACGGAGCCCGATGAAATCCACCACCAGCGCGCCCGCGATCCCGCGCAGGCGGATCTGCCGGCCGATCACCGATGCGGCCTCAAGGTTCGTCGCGAGCAGCGCGTCCTCGCCGCTCCTCCCCTCGCCGTCCAGCGAGCCGCTATCGACATCGATCAGGGTGGCCGCCGCCGTCGGTTCGATCGTGACCGCGCCACCGTTCGGGAGCTCAATGCGAAGCTCCAGTAACCCTGCTACGACATCGGCGACGCCCGCCGCTTCAAGCATCGCTGGCGGCCCGCGGTGGAACGACAGGCGTTCTGCCAGAGCCGGCCGCTCGCGGACAAGCCAGGCACGCACCTCAGTGAGCACACGGGGATCATCGACGGCGATCTCTTCGGCGAACTGATCGGCGAGCGTGTCCAGCAAGCGCGGGAGTGGAGGTATGGCTTCGAGGCACGCTGGCGCCTCGGCTCCAGCACGCTGCATTTCGATCTGGTCCCACCGTGCGCGCAACGCGGCGATGGCCGCGCTCAAATCATCGGGCGACGCGCTGCCGGCGTTCGCGTGCAGTCGTACACCCTCGCCTGCGCTTAATTGGGTGGCTACGCGCTCGCTCGCGCGATCCCGGAGCTTCACCGCAACCTCGTCCGCGACCACACCCGACCGCGCGGGTGTCCAGTCCAGGAGGCGACCGCGGAGGCGCGAGCGCAGCGTCACGGCCGCCGCCTTGTCGGCCCGCGCGTCGCGCTTCACCTGCACCACGATGCTGGCGCCTTCGGTCAAGCCGGCGAGGCCTTGGCGCGGTGCCGCGTCGTCGGCGCTCAGATAGGCCGGCCGCTCCTGCCCGATGTCCACGAGTGCCGCACGCAGCGCCGGCTGCAGTCGCGTCACGCGGCCGAGGAAGACATCGCCCACCGCGCTCTGGCCCACGGTCCGGAGCAACCGGAAGTCGACGAGCGACTCCCCGTCGACGACGGCACCCCGGAGTTCGCCGGGCGTCGCCGCGATCAACAGCCGGCGCATCAGGGTCTCCGCTCGATCTTGCGCGCGGGCTCGTAGCCCTTGCCGGCGAGCAGCGCCACGGTCTCGAAGAGCGGCAAACCCACGATATTGGAGTAGGATCCCCCGAGCTGCCGCACGAAGCGTGCGGCCAATCCCTGGATTGCATAGCCGCCCGCCTTGCCCTCCCATTCGCGCGCCGCGAGATAGGCCTCGATCTCCGCCGGATCGAGCCTCCGAAACGTGACGATGGATTCGACCAAGCGGGTTGCGAGCGAGCCGCCCGGCGCGATCAGCGCGATCCCTCCGACGACGCGATGCCGTCGCCCCGAGAGCAACGCGAGGCAACGCCGCGCGGTCTCGACGTCGCGGACAGCCGGCAGAATGCGCCGGCCGCAAGCGACGACAGTGTCGGCGCCGAGGACGAAAGCGCCGGCGTGTCGCGACGCCACGGCCCGCGCCTTGGCCTCCGCGAGTCGGAGCGCATGCGGCCGCGGCAACTCCCGCGGTAGCGGTGTCTCGTCGATATCCGCGGGATCGACGGTATCGGGCGAAAGCCGCACCTGAGCCAGGAGCGCGAGGCGCCGCGGCGAAGCCGAGGCTAGCACCAACGCCGGCCGTGCAAGGGCGGTCTCGCTCATACCTGGCCCTGCGGCACCGGCGGGAACCGCTCCTGAACGCGGCGCCAGAGCGTGTCGCGGACGGTGCGATAAGCGGTCAGGATCTCCTCGCGGCTGCCGTCGACGCCGGTCGCGTCGAAGGACGGCCAGTACTCGACGTCGCAGGCCATGGAGCGCGTCAGCTCGACCGCGCTGTGCTGCGCCTCCGGCGTCAGCGAGACCACGAGGTCGAAGGACAGATCCTCGAGCTCCTCGAAGCTCTTCGCTATGTGATCACGGAGGCTGATCCCGAGCTCGTCCATCACGGCGACGGCGAAGGGATCGATCGGCAGCGGCCGGACGCCGACAGAATCCACGAAGATCCGCCGGGCGTGCAACTGCCGCAGCATGGCCGCGGCCATGGGCGAGCGGATCGCATTGTGGTTGCAGGCGAACAGCACGCTGCCGGGGAGACGCATGCCGCCTCACCCCCTGATGTGCAGGACGCACAGCAGGGTGAAGAGCCGCCGCGCGGTGTCGAGGTCGATATCGACCTTGCTCGCGAGCTGGTCGCGCAGGAGCTCGGAGCCCTCGTTGTGCAGGCTGCGCCGGCCGACGTCGATCGCCTCGATCTTCGACGGGCTCGCCGTGCGGATGGCGGAGTAGTAGCTCTCGCAGATCAGGAAATAGTCGCGCATGATGCCGCGGAAGGGCTGCAGCGCGACAGTGAAACGGTCGAGCAGACGATCGCCGGTGTCGCGGATCTCCACGACCAGGCGGCCTTCCTCGAGCCCGATCTGCAGATGGAACGGGCCCTCGTGCGCGGCCATGGGCGCGAACAGATTCTCCTCGAGAAGATCGAAGATCGCGACCGCTCGCTCGTGCTCGATGTCGGCGTTGCGGCGGACAACGCTGCGCTCGTCCAGGTCGATCTTGACGATCCGCTGCGTACTCATGGCGATGCTCTCAGCGCGCCGGCAGATTGAGGCGTAGCGCGATGGAGAGCGCGTGGGCGTCGAGCCCCTCGGCCTGCGCCAGCGTCATGGCGGCGGGGCCGATCGCCCGCAAGCTCTCAGGCCCGCAGCTCAGGATCGAGGTGCGCTTCAGGAAGTCGTGCACGCCCAGCCCCGAGGAGAATCGCGCGCTCCGCGCCGTCGGCAGTACGTGATTGGGCCCGCCGACATAGTCACCGACCGCCTCCGGCGTGTGCCGGCCAACGAAGATCGCGCCGGCGTGGCGCACCTTTGCGGCGAAGGCCTCGCCGGCGGCGCTGTCGAGGGCGAGCTCGAGGTGCTCGGGCGCTACGCGGTCGACGATCCCCGCGGCGTCGCCGAGATCCGCGACCGTGATGAGCGCGCCGTGGCGCGCCCAGCTCTCGCCAGCGATCTCCGCGCGCGGCAGCGTGCGCAAGTGCGCCTCGGCGGCGCGTGCAACCCGCTCGACAAAGCCGGCATCATCGGTGATCAGGATCGCCTGCGCGGCGGTATCGTGCTCGCATTGCGAGAGGAGATCGGCGGCGATCCAGGCGGGATCGTTGGCGGCGTCCGCTACCACTAGGATCTCCGAAGGTCCCGCGATCATGTCGATACCGACCATGCCGAACACCCGGCGCTTCGCCGCCGCGACGTAGGCGTTACCGGGCCCGACGACCTTGTCGACCGCCGGAATGCTCTCGGTTCCGTAGGCGAGCGCGGCGATCGCCTGGGCGCCGCCCACGCGGTAGATCTCGCTGACCCCTGCGCGCTTCGCCGCCGCGAGCACGAGCGGATTGAGCTTGCCGTCGGGCGTCGGCACCGCCATCGCGATCCGCTCGACGCCGGCGACGCGCGCGGGAATCGCATTCATCAGGACGGAGGAGGGGTAGGCAGCGAGACCACCCGGCACATAGATCCCCACGGACGCAAGCGGTCGCCAGCGCGCGCCGAGCCGGACACCGTCAGCGTCCACGTAGTCGAGATCGCCCGGCAGAAGCCGCCGGTGATAGGCCTCAATCCGCTCGGCCGCGAGGTCGAGCGCCCGGATCGTCTCCGCCGAGCAGCTCCGCGCCGCCGTCTCGATCTCGTCAGCCGGGATTCGGAGCGCGGCCTTCGTGAGTTTGACGCGATCGAACCGCTCCGTGAGCTCGAGGAGGGCCGCATCGCCGCGCCGGCGCACGGCGTCGATGATCTCCGCGACCGCGGCGTCGACATCGGCGGCGGTCTCGCGCTTGTCCGCGAGGAGCGCGGCGAAGGCGGCCTCGAAGTCCGGTGCGCGGGCGTCGAGCCTACGCGGCATCGGCCGCCTCGCGGAAGCGATCGACCCAGCCGCAAACCTCCTCCGGCCGCGTCTTGAGCGCCGCGCGGTTCACGATCAGCCGTGAGGTGATGTCGGCGATCCGCTCGATCTCGACCAAGCCATTCGCCTTCAAGGTGGCGCCGGTCTGGACCAGGTCCACGATCCGCCGGCAGAGGCCGAGCTGGGGCGCCAGCTCCATGGCACCATTGAGCTTGATGCACTCCGCCTGCACGCCGCGCGCGGCGAAATGCCGGCGGGTGATCTCGGGGTATTTGGTGGCGACGCGCACGCGGCTCCAGCGCGCGGGCCGCTCGTGCTCCGCGACCTCTTTCGGGGCGGCCACCACGAGGCGGCAACGGCCGACCTTGAGGTCGAGCGGCGCGTAGATCTCGGGATACTCGAACTCCATCAAGACGTCGTTGCCGGAAATGCCGAGATGCGCCGCGCCGAAGGCGACGAAGGTCGCGACGTCGAAGTTGCGTACGCGCACGACGTCGAGACCCGCGTGGTTGGTCTTGAAGCGGAGCTGGCGCGAGTCCTCGTTCTCGAACTCGCGCTCGATCGCGATGCCCGCGCGGCCCATCAGCCCCACGACCTCGCCCAGAATGCGGCCCTTGGGCAGCGCCAGAATCAGCGTCTCGTTGCCACGCACAGATCTCGTCTCCACGAAGAATGGCCGCTTAAAAGGAGCGACCCGCCTGGCCCGGTTCTTGGGCTAGAGAGGATGCCGCGGCTGCCAGCGGGTGGGCCAGGGCTCGCTCAGGTCGTCTAGATGGCACAGGATCTCGGCGGTTTCCAGCTGGATCGAGGCGCCGCCGGCGAAGTCAAGCTGGAGGGCGCCGCCGACCCGGCGGAGCGCGAGCAAGGCCAGGATCCGCTCGGGATCACCGGGCCGGAACCCTCTGCG
>DATEGF010000308.1:0-3037 GCA_035280245.1 Allostellaceae bacterium | reverse complement strand
CCGAGGATAACTGCGCGGCCCTCTCGCTCTACGACGCGCTTGGCTTCGAGCGCGCGGGCACCCGACGCGGGTACTATCGCAGACCGGATGGCGATGTGGTGGACGCCCGACTCCTGCGCCGGATCCTGTTGCCCTGAGGGTCGCCAATAACGCGCGCACGCGCGCCTGCTGGAACAAGCGAATGGCAGCCTGTACTCGGGGCCGGATTCAGTTTGATTTTGCGGTGGCTGTTGCTATCTCTACTGCCAATTCGAGACGTGGAATGTTGTGATGGCTTGGCTTATTGCTTTACCCACAGCAAAAACCATATCCGAATCTAAGGTTCCGAAGGAAAGTCCGAAATGTCCGATAGCGCGAACACTAAAGAACTGCTCACGCTGACCACGGAGATCGTCGCCGCCCACGTGTCGAAGAACACGGTTGCGGCCGCGGATCTGCCCCAGCTGATCGCTCAAGTCTATCAGTCGCTCGCCAATGTCGGGAAAGGCCAGGCCCAGACCGCCGAGCGACCGGACCCGGCCGTCCCGGTCAAGAAGTCGATCCATCCCGACTATCTGATCTGCCTGGAGGACGGCAAGAAGCTCAAGATGCTGAAGCGGCACCTCAAGACCGCCTACAACATGACCCCCGAGCAGTACCGCGAGCGTTGGAACTTGGCCCCCGACTACCCCATGGTGGCTCCAAACTACGCCCGCCAGCGCTCTCGGCTGGCGAAGGAGATCGGACTGGGTACCCGAGGCAGAAAATCTAGCGCTGCCTGATAGTTAGCATCGGCCGAGCCGTGCCGGCACGGCGTCATAGGACGGTCAGGACAGTTCGGATATACTGCTTCCCCTGGGCGCCGCCCATCGCCTCGCGGGCGCGCCGTCGGGGCTGCTAAGGGAGGCGGGACCAACCGCAATGTCATCGCGCCTGGAACAGCTGTGCCACGACAAGGGTCTCAAGATGACGGAGCAGCGGCGGATCATCGCGCGCGTGCTCTCGGATTCCTCCGACCATCCGGACGTGGAGAGCGTGCACCGGCGTGCGGTGGAGATCGATCCGCGCATCAGCATCGCCACGGTCTATCGCACGGTCCGGCTCTTCGAGGAGGCGAACATCCTGGCGCGCCACGATTTCGGCGACGGGCGCTCGCGCTACGAGGAGATGCCGAGCGATCACCACGATCACCTGATCGACCTGCAGACCGGCCGCGTGATCGAGTTCAAGAACGAGATCATCGAGAAGCTGCAGCGCCAGGTGGCGGAGCAGCTGGGGTTCCGCCTCGTCGACCACCGTCTCGAGCTCTACGCCGTCCCGCTCGAGGCCAAGCCAGGCCGCGCCGCCGGAAAATGACCGACGGCGCGACCGCTCCGACCATTGCATGCTTGCGATCGGCCACCTGGCCGATCGAGCTCAACCGCGGGAGGGACTCATGAGCGACCTGCAGTTCGAGTCGATGGTCAAGACCGCTGCGCGCGCTCCCGCGGTCGACATCCGGGCCGGCACGCTCGCCGTGCGCTTGGCCGAGGGGCCGAGCGAGGTCGCAGCCTCCCAGGCGCTGCGCTATCGAGTCTTCTACGAGGAGATGGGCGCGGAGCCCACGCCGGAGATGGCGCGCGCGCGCCGCGATTTCGACCGCTTCGACGATGTCGCCGACCATCTCCTGGTGATCGACCACGCGCGTGGCGCGGGCCCGCAGTCGGTGATCGGGACCTATCGCCTGATCCGCCGCGGCGCCGCGGCGCGGATCGGCCGTTTTTACTCGGCCGCGGAGTACGACATCTCCACGATGGTGGCCTATCCCGGCGAGATCCTGGAGCTCGGCCGCTCCTGCGTCGACGCCTCCGCGCGCAATCGTCCGACCATGCAGCTGCTGTGGCGCGGCATCGCGACCTATATCTTCCATCATCAGATCGACCTGATGTTCGGCTGTGCGAGCCTGCCGGGCACGGATCCCGACGCGCTCGGGGTGCCGCTGAGCTACCTCTACTACCACCACCTGGCGCCGCCCGCCCTCCGTCCGCGCGCGCTTGCGGCGCGCTATACCGACATGCGGCGGCGTTCGATCGACACGATCGAACCGTCTCGGGCGCTCGCCGAGCTACCGCCCCTGATCAAGGGCTATTTGCGCCTGGGCGGCTTCGTCGGCGACGGCGCGGTCATCGACCAACAGTTCAACACCACGGACGTGTCGATCGTGGTGAAGACCGATCTGATCACCGACAAGTACTATCGGCATTACGAGCGGCAGACGCGCGAGGCGAGCACGCTTTGATGGCTCCTGTCTCGACCTCATGAGCGCGTTCTTCCTGCGGCTCAAGCGGCTTTTCCTTTACGTCTGCCTGACGTTGCCGCTGATGCCGGTGCAAGCCTTGCTCCTGTTTTTCCGCTCGCCGCTCGCGGAGCGGCTGCCGCTCGCCTATCACGGGCTCGCGGGCCGCATCCTCGGCTTCGACACTACGGTGATCGGCACGCGATCGACGGCGCGGCCGGTGCTCTTCGTCTCCAACCACACCTCCTATGTCGACATCGAGATCCTCGGCGGCGTGATCGATGGGTCCTTCATCGCCAAGGCCGAGGTCAGAGGCTGGCCGGTGTTCGGCTGGCTCGCGCGGCTGCAGCGCACGGTCTTCGTCGACCGCCGCGCCCACACGACGCACCAGCAGCGCGACGCCATCGTCGCGCGGCTCAAGGAAGGCAATCGCCTGATCCTGTTTCCCGAAGGCACCAGCAACGACGGCACGCGCGTCCTGCCGTTCAAGAGCGCGCTCTTCGCGGCTGTCTACGGCGCGCAACTCGCGCAACCCATCGTCGTGCAGCCGGTCTCGATCGCCTATGTGACCCTCGACGGCATGCCGATCGGCCGCTTCTATCGGCCCTACTTTGCCTGGTACGGCGACATGGAGATGGCGGGCCACCTCTGGGCCATGGTCGGGCTTGGGCGGGTCGGCGTCACTGTCCAGTTCCACCAGCCCGTGCGCGTCGAGGATTTCCCCAACCGCAAGGCGCTGGCGGAATACTGCTGGCGCGTGGTCGCGGCCGGCGTCGCCTCTGC
>DATEGF010000307.1:0-16088 GCA_035280245.1 Allostellaceae bacterium | reverse complement strand
CCGCATCGAGAACGCCTTCTGCCGGCTGAAAGATTTCAGACGCATCGCCACTCGCTACGATCGCCTCGCACGAAACTTCCTTGCCTCGATCTGTCTAGTCGCCGCCCTCGTGTGGTGGATATTATGAGTCTGGACCCTAGTTGGTCGTAACTCTTGGGCGGGTCAAGATATGCAATGATGTTGTCATATTGATCCTTGAGCCATTTCTGAGCGGTGTCTGCCGCGTCGGCAATTTCGCGTATCGTGTCCTCATAACCCCGCCTTGCGGCGTCGGCAATTGCGTCGGCCACCGCCCGGCCCCAACGATACACGTCCTTGTCGGTCGCGATTCGCGGTAATCGCGGCACCTGTGGTGGTGGCGGCTCATTCTCGATCGGCTCAGGAGGCTGATTGTGGCCGATCCCAGGTGGCTCATCGCGTGGGCGCGTTGGCCTGGGTGGAGGTGTCCTGACCGACGGCTCTGGCTCCTTGGGTGGACGCTTGAGCAAGCGCGGAAGGATTCGCGCAATTGCACGACCGAGCGCACCAATAGCACTCGATAGACCTCCCGCCGGAAGAACAAATGCTTGGCCACCGTCATTCGGACGAAACCGGCCACCGTGCCCCTCTTCCGACCCCTTAGGCCAGCGGGGATGCTTCTCCGGATCGAAGATAACTGCACTGATGACCTTGAGGAACGCATCTACCTTGAGGATGCGGTTAGCAGCGACCTCGTCCAGAAGCTCGGGTGGGCGCAAATTGAGGGTCGCCAGTCCTGCGCGCGACCAATTGCGCTCGGTCATGAGCTTGGCGATGCGCTCGACGGCCGGATGGATCGACGTTGCGTCGACGGGTTCACAGTAAGCGGCCGTGAGGAGAGCGCTGAGCTCCGGCACTGACCGAGCGCGGTAGAAGAGGTGGCCGTCGCGGTCGAGACAGGCTTTGATGAGCCGGCAGTTGCCGGCGAGGAGGAGGCCCTCATCGTCCAGGCTGAGGCCGAGCGGCAGGGATCCGTCCGGTGGCCGGCGCGGCCACAGGCGGAAGAACTGAACGGGCATGCATGGCCTCCTCGCGCGCGGCTGGTCCCGCGCGCGGCTCGATTCGATGGAAATTCGGTGCGTCGGAAGTGGCGCTCGGATCACCGAGCGTGGGTCACGGTCCTCGGCGGCAGGCGCGGAGCTCCGCGCGCTCGCGGCCGTAGTCGACGATCATCTCCGCGAGGATCGAGCTCGCGGGCAACGCCATGAGCTCGCGGGAAGCGAGGGACTGTTCGTGTGCTGTGTAGGTCTTCGGCGCAGGGCAGAGGTTTGCTGCACCCGGAGTGACAGCCGAGCAGGCTGCCGCCAACACGGCAAGGGCGAGCGCGGGGATTTCCCAGGGAATCGCATCAGAATTTTTCCTCTCGGAGGCGAGCCGCCGTGTCGTCGAGCGTTATCGGCGCCTGCGTCGCGGCGTCGCGCTCGGCCGCGAGGGCTCGCTCCTCCGCGGTCTTGGCGAGATCGTCGCCTGCAAGCCATGCGAGGAAGCGCAGCGCGAGGCGCTTGAGCCACCCGCTCATCGCGGCTCAGGCCTCATCGCTGAAGGCACCGGCGCCTCTGGCCGCCTCGCCTTCAGGTTCTCGATCACGGCGGTGTCGAGCTCGGTCGCCTTGACGGCGATGTTGAGAGCGACGCCGAGCGCGGCACTCGCGGCGGCGGTGCACGCGGCCGTGCTGGCGCTCGCCAAGAGAACGAGCGCCGCCGCCAGGGAACGCCGCACCATCACCGCTTCAGCGCCGCGGCCGTCGCGGGCGGCGTGCTCGCGGCCTGGAGCGCCACGGCGATCGCGGGGTCCTGCTGGACGGCGGATTTGACCGCAGAGACGGTGCCGAGCGCCACCTTGAGTGTGGAGGCGGGATCGGTCGCGGGCGTGGTGCAGAGCGCATCGGTCGCGTTCATGGCCTTCGCCTCGTCGCCGGCGGTCGCGGCGACCTTGGACGAGATCGCGGCCGCCACCTGGTAGAACCCGTTCAGGATCGAGGCAGCGCCGCAGCCCTTCTGTGCCATCTGCACGGTCACGCCGGCGCCGCTCTGCGCGACGGTCGCGAGGTCCGTCAGGCCCTGGGAGATCCCCGCGACATCCCCGTTGAAGTTGTCGACGAGCGTCTTGACCTTGGTGTTGAAGCTATCGAGATCGCTTTGCACGGTACCAGGCGCGCAAGCCACGAGCGCGGCAGTCGCCGCGAGCGCCATCGCGCTCGCGCGGAGAATCGGCGTCATTGGGAGATTCCTTTGGTTAGGGTGTGATTGAAGCGCTACGCGTGCAGCCGGGTTGGTGGGCGGCGGCTGCACGCGGATAAGAAATCACTGCTCGGGGATCAGGAACCCCGCGAGCGCGCTGAGGGCGATGCCGGCGTCGACGATGTGCTGCCAGAGGCCGGGGTCGATGCTGACGTGGACGCCTGCGAGCAGGCCCGCGAGGGCCGCCCAGGTACTCGCCTCGCTAAGGCGCGCGGTGGCATATCTCAGAATGCTCATGCTGCTTCTCTCTGTTGGAGACAAAAAAACGCGCTGGCGGGAAACCAGCGCGTATTCCGTTGCGGATTGGCTTAATCGTGAGTGCGGCTCAGCCGACCTTGCCCAGTCGAAGCGCCAAGGTCGCGACCAGGCCCGCCATACCGAGGATGGTGCTGCCGGCGGCGGCGAGGACCATCACCTCGAGCCGTGTCACGCGATGCGCGGTGTCGCGGAGCATGGCGAGAATGCTGGCGTAGCGCTCGGCGCACACCGCCTCGTGCACGGTCATGCGCGTCTCGACCGCCGGGACCTCGTCGGCCCACTCCAGGTGAGGCGCGCTCATGGCGACCAGACGATCCCGTCGAGGTCGCCGCGGCTTGCAGTGGATGCCCGGGCGAGCAGCGCCGCGAGCTTCGTTTGGGCCGCGACGACGGCAGCGCGGCCATGGGCGGCGGCGCGCTGGATCTCTGCGGCGGTGTGATCGCGCATCGCCCAATCGCCGGCAGGATCGGCGCACCAGAAGGGCGTGCTCCAATCCGCCGGCAGATCCGGCAACAGCGACGCCGTCACCGCCGCGATCATGTTGCGCTGGTCGACCTCGCTTGCGGGATAAGCGTGGCACACGCCAAGCGCGGCGGAGGTGTAGCCGTCGCGGATCTCCTGCTGGCAGGCCGCGCGCAGGGCGGCGGCCTTGCGGTTCCGGCATTGGCCGAGCGTCGGGAGCTCCGCCTCGGTGGTGAAAACGAGATTGCTCGCGGCCGGCGGGAGCGCCGTGCGCGCGATCTCCACGAGCGCGCTCTCGCGGTCCATGCGCTGACCCAGCGTCAGCTGCAGCACCCAGGGGTCGGGCACGTGGTACTCGAGCCCGGGATCGCCGGGCAGATCGTAGACAATGACATTCATAAGGATGGTCCTTTCGGAATCTCCCCCTCACCCCAACCCTCTCCCGCGAGGGGAGAGGGAGGCGGACGTGACGTGCCGTCTCCCCTTGCGGGAGGGAGGGACCCGCTGCAAGCAGCGGGAGGGTGAGGGGTGACGGCAGAAGGATAGGATTCCTACTGAGGCTCAGAGTCTCGCGTCGGCGACGAGCTGCACCGCGAGGCGTTGGCCGGCGGCGGAACCCGAGGGCGTCGTCATGTTGAAGGAGGCGCCCCACTCGCTCACGATGTCGGCGGCGCTCGCGGAGCAGTCGCTGTTGGTGTCGAGGTTGCGGACCTGCGCGTTGGCGGCGCTCGAATTGAAAAGGGTCAGGCTCGGCGCCTTGATCATGCGCGTCGGGAAGCTCCAGAACGCGCCCTTCTGCGCGGTCGAGGCGCCGACGCCTTGCGTCGCCACCAGCGCGCCCGATGTCCCTGCGTTCTGCGCCGGCGCCGTCGCCAGCGGGAACGTCTTCGCGTAGTAGCGCTGCGCCCGCTCGAGCTCGTCGCCGAAGGCCGTGCGGCCGTAGAAGCTCGCGACCTGCCCGCCCTCGACCTGCACGTCACCGACGCGCAGGTTCTTGGCGGAAAGCCCAGTCGGCAGGGCGAACTGTAGCTCGAGACAGAGCCCTTTTTGCGCGTTGGTGAGCGTATCAAGCTGGAAGGCGTTCCCGGCGCCGTCCCACCAGAGTTGGGTTACGACGCCCGAAGGCAGACTCTGCGCCGCGCCGGTCAGCGAATTCGACATGGTGGCGAAATTGTCCGTGGCATCCGCTGAGCGGAGGATCGGGGTCACGTTGATGGCGGCGCCCGTGTCCTGGAAGGCAAGCAGGCCCAGCGAAGCGAAGGGATGCGCGGGCGAGCCATACTGAAAAGTCGCGGAGAGCAGGTCGCGGACGTGGCGGCTCTCCATCTTCGTGCGGAACGCAACCGTGACGGCCCCTGTGGTGCCAAGATTCGCCGTGCCGATCCCGACTTGCGCGGGGAAATTGGTGTCGGCGATCTGGCCGAAGCTCCCCGAGGAATTGGCGGCGGTATAGGACTGCGCCTCCCAGAGGTCGAGGATGTATTGCCATGCGCCCGAGAGCGAGACGGACGTGACGAGTTGATTGACCAAGCCATCGCCGTTCACGTTGCGGCGCTTGCCCCAAGCGCCCTGGAGTGCCGCTGTGTCGGCATCGATGGCGGCCTTGTAGGCCGAGCCGGTCTGGACGGTCATGTTCGTGGACTGAAACGGCATCGCCGATCTCCTCCGAGGACTATCACGCGTGTCATGAAGAGGCGGCCGCCGCGCGCACTCGGCTGGCCGCGGATTGCTTGACTTTGAGGGACGCGCTGGGCGGAATGCGCGGCTTCCGCCTGCACAGCGTGCCGGCACCGGAAGCGCGGGTTCACACGTCAGGGATTGTCTTCGGCGTCATGCCGAACGTCGCCACCTCACACGAGCTCGACGCAGCTCAGGCCCCGACAGACCATGGGCACTTCGCGTGGGCGCACGTCCTGCTGGTGATCGTGGCGGCGCTCTTCGGCTGCCTGGTTATTTTCGAGAGCGAATCGTTCCTCGGCTTCGCAATCAACGGCGATACCCTGCACCTCGCGCTCACGGTCTGGGACTATTCGGCACACGACTACGCGCGCGAGGGATTCTCCATGTCGCGCGTGCCCAGCATCGTGCCGGACATCGTGGTCTACGGCGCAGTTCAGCTCGCGACGGGTAGCTGGCGCATGGCCTCGCTGGCCTATGGCGGCCTGTCGCTGCTCGGCCTGGCGATTGCCGGCGGATGCATCGTGCGCGAGATCGCCGGTTGCAGCTGGCGTGCGGCAACGCAGGCTTTCCTACTGCTGGCGCTCCTCGTTCTGATGCTCGAGCTGCCGATCACGGCGACGTCCGAGCATATGCACATCTTCTTGCCGAACAACCACGGCGGGCCATTCATCCTGGCCCTCGCCGCGCTCTCGGTCGCTTGGGCGTGGCTCCAGCGGCCTGGGCCGGGCAAGCTCTTGCTGCTCTTCGCCCTCGTCGCCGCGGGCGTGCTGTCGGATCTGCTCTTCGTCGTCTCCTGCGTCGGGCCCACGGCAATCGCTCTCGCTTATGCCGTCCTCCGGCGCCGGATCGCGTTACGCACCGCGGGCCCGATCCTTGCCTGCCTCGCGCTCGGAACGATCACCGCTCGGGGGCTCGATGTCTTCCTGGTCAAAGACGGCCTCTACAGCATCGACTGGGCCGCTGCGCCGGTGCATCTCCATGCGTTTCTCGCAGGCGTGCGCGATGTGGCGACGGCCGCGCCATTGACGGCGGTCCTCGCCTACGGGCTGCCGATCTCGGTGTTTCTGGCCTTTCCGCCGTTAGCTCGCGCGAGAGGGCCGGCGCCTGGCAGCCTGGACGCGGTCGAGTATTGGTGGGTGCTCTCCGCGGCGAGCGTGCTCGCGACGCTGCTGGTGACGCCTCTGGTCTACGAGGGAACCTGGCATTACCGCTACATGATGCCGCTACTGTGGTGGCCGATCATCTGGACCGCCGCCGCGGTCGTGCGGTTGTCGGGCTCGGCGCGACGCTCGGCGATCACCGCGGCATTGGCCGGCGTAACGGTGGTACTGGGGTATGTGTATCTCTCGCCGGGGCTGCGTACACCGGCGCTGCTGGCGCTACACCATCCGCTCGAGGCGTGCCTGCTCGAGGGTCAGCGCAGCACCGGACTCAAGGCAGGGCTCGGCGACTATTGGCACGCGCGCTACGTCGAGGCATCGAGCAACTGGCGGCTGCAGATTGACCAGATCGAGCCCGATGGCTCCGGTATATGGTGGAGCAACGATCGATTCTGGTACACGCACGATGTCCACGACGGCTCTCATCCGCCGGACTACAACTACATCGTCATGCCGGGCCTCGATGAGCGGGCGATCAAGGCCCACTACGGCGAGCCAGACCGCACGCTCGACTGCGGCGGGAGCGCGATCTGGGTCTATGACGACGTTGCCGCCTTCCGCCATGCCCTGGTGCGCGCGTCGCCGTCGCTCTACGCCACGTTTCTCGACTCGAGTGAAGGGATCGATCGGATCTGCATTCCGGCCGACCGGTTCTTGAGCCACGCTCACACCACCGTCGCGGAGGAACTCCCGCCGCTCGAGGGTCCGCTCGAGGCCCGCGCCGAGATGCCTGGCGACGGCAGCCCGCAGACCTGGGGCCCTGCCTTTGGGCTGCCCGCCGGGCACTGGACCATCGCGCTCCACTACTCCCTCACCTCCGACGCACCCGGGAGCGACCGCTGGGACGTTTCGGCGGGTTGGGGCAACAAGACCCTCCACAAGGCTGCGCTCGCGCCAACGGACGACGTCCGGCACGGCACGGTCCAGGCCGCGCTCGACCTCGATGCGCCCGCCGACGGCGTCGAAATCCGGTCGTTCCTGGCCGGTACCGGGACCGTCGCGATCTACGGTGCCGAGCTTGCGCGTGCCGGTGCCGCGGCGGCCGGTGACTGCTCGAAGTAGGCGTGCGCCTCCACGGCTTCAGCCGTGCTCGTCCTCAGGGACGGGCGCACGGCGCGAGAGAGACCGCAGCCGATTCCAGCTCAGAGCGGCCGGAGGCACGGTCGATCGCCGCCAGCACCCGGCCAGCGTATTCCAGCCAGGTCGCCATCGGCCGCGCGACCGCTTCCATGGTCAAGCGCCGTCGGAGCTCGGCCTCGAGAATGAGGCGCGTCAGGCCATGCTCGAGGGCCTCCTCCGATCTCGTGTCCACGAGGAGGCAGCCGCCGCCGGTGCTCACCTCCGCCATCGCGTCGAAATTGGCGCAGAGGCACGGCTTGCCAAACCACAGGCTCTCGACGATCGGCATTCCGTAGCCCTCCGCAATCGAGGGGAATACCGTGAAGTGCGCCCGCCGATAGAGCTCTGCGAGTCCGTTGTCGTCTCTGTAGCCGGCAATGACGAGGCGCGGATTGCCCTCGGCCAGGCGCTCGATCTCGTCGAGCCAGGGCCGGAAGAAGTGACCCACGAGCGTAAGCCTGACCTCGGCCTCCGGGTGTCCGCGGCAGAATGCATTGAATACGCGCAGGAGCCCGCGCTGGTTCTTTCGGGGCGACATGCTGCTGACACAGAGTATCTCGACGCAGCTTCCGCCGTCCGGCTTGCGGGTCGTCGTCACTCGCTGATGGCCGACGAATTCGCCGGCGAGCCGGCAGACGTCGATCCGCGGCGCAGGGAGATCACGGGCGCGGAAAAACGCCCTGAGCTCGTTGGCGGCAAAAGACGAGACCGGCAGGAGAAGATCCGCCTTCGAGAGCGCGCGGGCATAGTGTTCGTGGCGCAATCGTTGGAGCTCATCGTCGCCGATGGTGACGGGCAGAAGATCGTGAAAGAGAAAAGCGGTCTTCAGGCCGCGCGAATGCGCCTCGGCAATCAAATCGGACGCGAGGTCGGCGTCCCGCAGCACGCCCTCTCCCGTGGTGTACGTGGTCTCCGGGACAAGCAACCAGCCGCTGGGCCGGCGCGTCGACCTCCACCACCACGGCGAGGACGTTGACGACCTCTCTGGGCCATTAAAGCGGCCGAATTTCCTGACCTCGCGGCGGGTCGCGGGCCGCGGTCGCTTCCTCCGCTCGTCCCAGCAGCGGAACTCGAGATCGAACCCGGACTCCCGTCCAAGATCCTGCAGGCCGCGCGCGAGGTAGCGGCTGACACGCTGGATGCCGTTGTTCTCAGGATGCTCGCTCGCGTGGTCGATCCAATACTCGACGTTCCCACGCGTCATTGCTCGGGAGCCTCGACCCGAGTACCGGCGAGAACCCGCGATACCTCCGCGAACACACGCTCCGGCGAGATCAACCTCATACAGCGGTGGTCGTGCGTGCAGTCCTCGAGCCTCTCGAGGCCGCAGGGCGCGCACGGCACGTCCATGCTGAGCATCACGATGGTGCCCTCGCCCTTTGGTCCCCATTCCTCGGCGCGGTGGCTGCCGGAAAAAATCACGACGAGCGGAGCGCCGCTCGCCGCGGCGAAGTGCGCAACCCCGGAGTGGTTCGCGATCACCACGCTCGCAGCGCAAAAAAGCGATGGCAACTCGCGCCACTGCACCTTGCCCGCGAGATTGTGAAGCCGCCCGTCGTACGCGTTCTCCCGCAGGATCTCTTCCAGCGAACCGGCTTGCGTGTGGGCACCGATCAAGGCGATCGGCCGATCCAGCTCGGACAGGATCAACTTCACCAGCCTTGCATAGTACGCCAACGGCCAATCCCTGGTCGCTCCGTTGCTCATGGGCGCGATGACGATCGAGCCCTGCTTTCCGGTGAACGGCGCAATCGCGGGGTTTTGCGGATGTGACAGAGACCGGGGGAGGGCTGAAGCCTTTGACCGGCTCGCCACCAGTTGCACAAGGAGCGACATGAGTTCGCCTCTGTGCAGGCGAGCCGTGCCTGGTGGTGGCGCGCCTGCCTGCCGGAGGTTGGCATCTTCGACCGTGACACCGAAAAAGCGCAGCGCGCCCCGAAACGGTTTCCTGCTTGTCGCGATGCGGTATTCGAACGGCAGATCAGGGTCGCGGTTCGAGAAAGGGATTGCGATGCTGCCGTTGCGGAGGTCCCACCGCCCGCGCCAAAAGCCGAGCCGCCGGCGGGCGAGCACGACCATATTCTGGACGACGTCGAATTCGATCGTCGATCTCAGGATCTGCAAACCGAGACCGACGGCGCTGACGTGAAACGTGACGACGTAGTCACCCACCGGGAGTGGCACGTAAGGCCCAAAAATGACGATGTCGTTCGTCGAGCTGAAATCCGTCTCGAGATAAAGGTCATTGCCGGGAACGCGCGAAAAGAATCGCTCCGGACCGTAGTCGCGACGGTTATGAATTGGCCTCGCCCCGGTATCGGGAAGAAATGGCAGTGCGACATCGAGGAAGGGATGGTCGACCGCGGGACCGAAGCCCATCCGCGTGCGTGCCGCGACGTGATTGAGAAGGAACCGCGTATCGCTCTCTGGGCGGAGGTCGATTGCGATGTCATAGAACCCCGTCAGCACGGATTTGAATTGCGCAACCGGGCCGCTCGCCTTGCCCCGTCCAGCCTCCCGATCCCGCCTCAGGAAATCGCACGCGACGACATGATCGAATATCCCAATATCTTCCGCGAGCACCTTGTTCCAGGAGCCGCAAACAAGGGTGATTTCGTCATGCGGGAACTCGGCTCGAAGCTTCTCCAGAGCGGGCAGGCCCAGAATGAAATCGCCGAGGTGGTCCAGCTTGAGAACCAGTATTCGCCGCTGTCCCCCGCTCGGCGGCGCGGTGGTCACGACCCGCAGCCACGGCGCCCCCTCCTCCCCTCGCGTCGCCGTCGCGGTACCAACGTCTGGTGAGGAATTGTGGGGCATCCAGTACTTCCGGTCTCATAGGGAGGGCATCATGCCGATCCCTCGGAAGCGCTGGCAAGGCCGCTTGCACGCAAGGAGCGCTCGCCCTCTCCACCTTGAGCTATGCTCGCTCGAACGCTAGAACAGGCGGAATTCCGTCGACATCACCTTGACCCGTCTGCTCCTCCATTCCCCTCCGCCGGATGCGCGGGCTTTTGCTTGTCCATGACGCCCATTCGCGATTGGTTTCTTGGGCCGCGACGACAGGCGCCTGACGCCGGCGTTCTCGACATTCGCTACTGGGTGGACTTCACCTGCGCCTTCGATCGCAATCCCGGCGTTCAGCGGGTAACGCGTTCCCTTGCGCGCGGACTTGAGGACCTGGGGCAGCCGGTCACCTATCTCGCTTGGTCGGAAGCGGATCAGGGACCGAGCCCGTGCACGAAGAACCAGCTGCGCAACCTCTCTCGGTGGAGTGGCCCGACCCCCAGCGCGCTCAGAAAGCGCCATCGCCCGCTTGACCAGGATACTCGGCCCGGGAATGCCGGCTGGTTGCTGGTCCCGGAGCTCACCTATTGGCGCGTCCGAGACGGCAATGTGGAGCCGTGGGAAGCGGATCCCATCGCCATGCTGCTGCACTATGCGCGCGCGCAGGGTCTCAAGACGGCGTTTCTGTTCCACGACCTCATTCCTCTGAGGATGCCGGATTACCCGCGGCTGAGGAAACTGCACGAGCGGTATGTGAAGCAGCTCGCCCACGCGGATCTGATTTTGCCGGTATCGACACACGCCGGCTCCGACCTCACGAGCTACCTCGAAGAGACACTGCACCTCGGAGCCAACAGCGGACCGTCGATCGTGCCGCACCTCCTGCCCCATGAGTTCCTTGGGCATCCGCGCGAAACGACCTATGACGTGCCCACCGCCGGACCGATCACCCTCATGTGCGTCAGTCACATCGAGCCGCGCAAGAACCAGATCAAGCTGCTCGAGGCCTTCAGCGCATTCTGCGACGAGCATCCGACGGCTGACGCTCGCCTCTCCTTGGTGGGCGTCATCAACGACGATCTGCGCGATCAGGTGACGGCGATCGCAGCCCGCAATCCGCGCATCGAGCTCGCCGGCCACGTGTCGGACGCCGAGTTGATCGACCGCTATCGCCGCTGCCACTTCACTGTCTTTCCCTCGACCGCCGAGGGCTACGGCCTCCCGATCGCAGAGAGCCTCTGGCTCGGCAGACCATGCCTGTGCGCCGACTTCGGACCCATGGCCGAGATCGCCGCCGGCGGAGGCTGCCTCGCCGTCGACACCCGATCAACCCTGGCGTTGAAAGGCGGACTCGAGAGCCTCATCTTGAATGCGCCTCTCCGAGAAGAGCTCGCCGCCAGCGCGATCCGCCGACTGATGCGAACGTGGCGCGGCTACGCCGAGGACCTGTTGGCAATACTTCGGCAACACGACGAAAAAGACGGCTCGCGACCGGCGTTAGTGAGTGGCTAGATGCAATGGATGAGGATCGCGGGGCGCAGTTACCCGGATTGACACGGAAAGAGCGAAACGCCCCAATGCAGGTATGGAATGGTTTCGTCGAAAGCCCCGGCCGCCTGTAGTGCTGGACGATGGCTTTAAGCGCCCACTGATTCTCGGAAGACAGGCCGTACTCGCTGGCTCGGGTGCCTATTTCCGCAACATGACGGACGGCCCGTTGCTTGAGCAGGCCATTGACTGTTGCGCTGCCTACGTCCCCGAAAACGCAATCTGCATCGACGTCGGCGCTAATATTGGGGTAATGGCAATTGCACTCGCCTGGATCGCGAAACGCGGTCGCATCGTAGCTCTCGAACCCGACCCTCAGACAGTCGAATTTTTACGTGCGAATGCCGTTCGCAACGCTCCCTCTAACGTCGAGGTGGTCCAGCAACTCGTCGGCACTTCGGGTGCTCGTCGACTTTTCATGGCGAACGCGACGGACAGTGGGTGGTCAACGTCGCTCGACCCGGCTCTGATCCCCGAATTCCCCGGGTATCAGGCTCAGGGCCTGATGGAATGCGTTTCGATCGATGATCTCTTGCATGCGAGGGATCTACCCCGCGTCGATTTTATTAAGGTGGACTGCGAAGGTGGTGAACTCGAGGTGTTGGCCGGCGCTCAAGAAACACTGCGCCGGTTCAGACCGATGGTAATGCTTGAATTCAATGCTCACTGCCTCATGAACTTCGCGCGCGTCAATCCACCCGACGCCCTCGACCGGATCATGGCGATGTTTCCATTCGTTGCGCGGGTGCACACTAATGGAGTCCTAGAGCCAATCGTGAACCGCTTCGCTTTCATGCATTTCCACGTCACTCAACGCACCTGTGTCGACGATCTAATCTGCTCGTTCTCTCCACCTCGACGCGTGGCTCCTTAGATATCGTCGTACCAACCTACCGTTTCTATTGTGACATTCGTGGAGTTGTTTCCGGAGCCAAAGCCGACACGCTGGCTAGCGTCGGTGCGGATGATGTACTCAGCAGAGTAGGTTTTGTTGCTGACTATAACTTGCCAGTTCGCGGATGGAGCGCCATCACCCGTATCGGGTGACGCAAAGCTGCCCGCGGTTGGGGCAGTCGCATTAGTCGCATTGAGATCAAAGATTCCGTCAACCTTGATGCCCAACGGCACGCTCGTCATGGTGAACAGCGTTCGCGCACCGCTATTGACGATTTGAGAGGAGATATCGTTGACCGCGGTGCCCCACAGGTACTTCCGCTTGCTGCCCGTGCCAGTCTGCGTAAACGCCAGTATGTGCCCGCTCGCGTCGGTCTTGAAAGAGCCGATGCGGCGTTTTTTCGTGTAGCTGGCGGGCAGCGTGGGGGCGGTGGCGGAGGTGGAGCAGAGCTCGTCGACCACGCCAGTGTCGGTCCGCTCGATCACGAAGAGGTGGTACCAGGTCGAGTTGGCGACTGTGCCGCTGTCGAGGCAACCGTTGCCGCCGCCCACCGACCACCCTGCGGTGCTCTTGGTGAAGCTCGCGAGCTTCATCATCGTGCTGGCGTCGTCGGAGGTGGCGACGCCCGACGAGGTGTCGATCACCGTTTGGGGGCTCGTGCCGTCGTTCGAGAGCGTGAGACCGCCGATATGGCCCTGGAGCAGCGCAGCGAGGCTGCCGCCGCCGGGCGCCAACGTCGGGTTCGGGTAGGTCCCGGTGAGGTCGCCGCCGGCCGCACCCGAGGGCGGCAGCGAGGTCGGCTTGCTCGAGAGATCCGTATAGTTGCCGCTCGTCGCGACGGTCGCGAGGCCGAGCGTGGTCTTGGCGGTCGCTGTGGTGCCGTCGGTGCCGAGAAGGCAGGTGAGATAGGCGACGAGGCTCGTGAGGTTCGTCTTGAACTGGCCCTGCGTCGTCGTGGCCGCCGTGAAGTTTGTCGCGGGCGGCAAGATCGTGGGACACGTGACCTGCGCCAGAGCAGGCCGCGCGCCGACCGTCACGGTGATCGCGATGGCGGCGAGCGCGAGCGTCAATGCCGCGAGCGCCGCAAGCGAGCGTTTCATCGTCATGATTTTTTCCTCAATCGTGCGCGGACCAATTGATACTGCCGCCGGAATCGGTGCCCCCGGCGTTGAAGACGTGCGCCGTGAAGCCGTTGGCATCGACGGCGACCGCGGTGGCGGTGCCCGTGCCGCCGCCGGTCACCGATGCCACGCTCACCGTCACCGCCGGCGCCGCCAGAAAGTTGCTGTTGGCGAAGTTGATGCGCTGCCCGCCGGCCGCCACCACGACGCCATTGGCGCCATCGGAGAGCGGCGGCTGATCGACCACGGGCGTGAACTGCTGGATGATCGGCAGTCCGTCCGCGGTGTTCACCACCAGCTGCTGCTGCACGAAGGTGGTGAGGATCGTGCCCTTGGTCCAGAGCGTCCAGCCAGTGAGGCCCGTCCACATGAGCGTGGTCGCGTCCGACGCCCACATCGCCGTCGGATCGGTGGTCCACATCGGCGGATCGCCGCCAAGGTTCTGCGACCAGCGGATATAGAGCAGCGGATTGGCCTTGCCCGAGACACCCGGGCCTAGCGCGGCCGCCATCGCGGCCCAGGCGCGGAGCAGTGCCAGCTTGGTGAACGGCACGCCCGGCGCCGTATAGACGCACTGCGCCACCGGGTTCCAGACGAAATTGTCGAAGATGGCAAAGCCAGTGTCGGTGCTCGCGTGGCTCGTGCTGTCGGGGACCAGGACGCCCGTGTAGTGCGCGACGAAGCCCGAGAGCGTGCCGGCGCTCCACGCCGCCGCCTGCGGCAGCGAGGAGACCGGCCCATAGGTGTTCACCACCTGGAGTGAGGTGGTCGTCGTGAGCGGCGAGAGCTGGTTCGCGACGTCCCGCGCCCGCACCGCGAAGGTCCAGGTGCCCGCCGGCACGGACGCATTCGTCATCTCGGTGCTCTTCGCGGCCTCGGTGAGAGGCAGCATCGCGTTCCAACTGGTGACGCCGAAGGGACCGTAGCGGATGTCGTAGCCGACGACCGCATTGTCACTGACCGAGGCCCAGGTGAAGGTCACGACCTCGCCGTTCTGCACGGCCGAGAAATTTGCGACGTTGGGCGGCGGCGGCGGTGCCGGCAGCGTGATCTGCGTCGCCGACACCGATGCGAGCGTCTGCGCGCCGCCGCCGTAGATGTTGAACGACGGAAATTTGAGATAGAGCGTCTTGCCGATCTGGTCGGCCGTGTAGGGGATCGCGATGATCGAGTTGTCGAGCCGCGCGAAGCCGGCGCCCGAGAGGTGCTGCGCCACCGTCGTGCCATAGGCGCCGCGCCGGAGGTACGTGAGGTTGTACTGGTTGCCCGAGACCAGCGTCGCGGTCTCGTAGCTCACGAGCTCGCCATCGACGTAGCAGAGCGTGTGGAATGCATCCGCGTCGGCCTGCGTCCCCGAGAGCAGCGTCCCCGCGGACATCGAGAGGTCGACGCCGAGCGTATCGGCCGTGTCGGGATCGCTGCCCGCGGGGAGCGTCGCCGTCAGCACGCCCTGTCGGCTGCCGCCGATGCTGTGCGCGGCTTGCTTGTAGGTATTCCCGTCCGAGGATACCCAGACGTCGCAGCCGCCCCAATTGGCGCCGCCCGACACCACGATCCAGATCTCGAGCCCGAGCTGCGCCAGCGCCACCGGCGCCGCGAACACGATGGGTGCATTCGTGTTGGGCGGCGCCGCGTTGTAGTTGGCGGCATAGCCAGCGCTGGTGCCGAAATTGTAGAGCGCCGCCGAGCCGGTGCCGGCGAGATACTCCTCGGCGCTCACCTGCAGATTGCCGTTGTCGTCCTCGGTGATCTCGGTGATCCGGACCCACTGTCTGTTAAGACCAAGTGCGGCGTCCGTGAGCGTGACGATGTCCATGGGGTCGAGCAGGATGTGCCGCTGACCCAGGGTGAACTGGTAAGCATTGCGTACGCTCTCGCGCTGCAGCTGTAGCTGGGCCGAGAGCCGCGCCGCCGCCGCGTCCGCGAAGAGGTGCGCTTGCCGCGAGCCGTCGGTGCGCCGGCCTGTCAAGTCGATCATCGCCTGGTCGAACGCCTCGACCACCTCGGGATTGTATTGGTTCGCGCGGTTGAGGAACTCGAGCTTGATATCGTTGAGCGCGTCCGCCGGCCGCTTGCGCGTTACGACGATCGGGTCGCTGCTGCCGCCGCCGCTGCCGGTCGCGTTGGTGTTGGGCAGGAAGTCGTCGTCGGTGAGGTCGTAGATCGGCGCGCTCGGCGGCGTGTAGGTGAAGCCGTTCCCGGACGCCGCCTGATCGCCATAGGGCACGAGCGTGAGTTGCCCGCTGGTCCACACGAAGGCGCTGTTGGTGTTCTTCGCGATCTCGTCGAGCATCTGCGACGCCGAGCGCTGGTCGCTATAAGCGGGCGAGATCCAGAGGCCGAGGGCGAGCGCATAGGCCTGGTACGTCGCGAGGCTGCCGATGCGCGCCGCGGGAAAGCCCGCGCCGTAGTCGGCATTGGTCAGGAGGTCGGCGATCACTTGCGAGGGATCGGCGTCGCTGCCGTTGGGCGCGCTGCCGTAGAGCCGGCCGAAGACCTCGAAATTGTGATTGGGCAGCGTGGGCGTGTCGTTCAGGTTGTAGGGATCGGCCGCGAGGTAGGCGAGCCCGCTGTAGCCGAGCGCCTGCGCCGGGAACTTCGTCGTCAGCACGCCCCAGGGCGTCTGCGGATAGCTCCCGAGAAAGATCGAGAAGTTGAGCGAGGCCGGCGTCATGACCTGCTTGTTCGCATAGATCGTGTTGACCCCGGCGATCGGCCCCTCTGAGAGCCCGATCGCGACGCCGGTCTGGTAGGTGTAGGTCGTGCTGCCGCCGCTGCCGCCCTTGCCACCGCCGCCGACCAC
>DATEGF010000306.1:0-18322 GCA_035280245.1 Allostellaceae bacterium | reverse complement strand
CTCGAGGCGCATGGCGACCGCGTCAATGCCGCGCATGCGCGGACGCTCGCGGTGCGGCGCCTCCTGCTGATCGGCCGGCTCGACGAGGCCGAGCACGCGCTCGCGGCACTCGACCCCTCGCCGCTCCCACCGTCGTCGCGGACCGCTTATGCGCTGGCGCTGGCGGGCATCGCGATCCGGCGCTTGCAGACGAAAGCGGCGCGGGATGCGCTCGACCGGGCGGCGAGGGCCGCGCGCGAGGCCGACATCCCCGCGCTCACGGCCGAGGTCGAGAGCGCGTCCGACGTGATGAGCACCATCGCGGCGCGGCTGATCACGCGCGGCGAGGAGCAACCGCTCCGGCTCGAGGAGGTGGAGACGCTCCTGACCTCCGGTGCCCTGGTGGTGGACGCGTGCCGCCATGTCGTTCGGAACGCAGGCACGGTGATCTCTCTCGCGACACGGCCCGTATTGTTCGCGCTTGCGCGCGCGCTCGCCGAGGCCTGGCCAGAAGACGCATCGCGGAGCGCGCTCCTCGCCCGAGCCTTTCGAGCGAAGCACGCCGACGAGACGCACCGCGCGCGGCTCAGGGTCGAGATGGGGCGGCTGCGCGCGAAGCTCCGGACGCTGGCTGAGGTGAAGGCGACAGAGCGCGGATTTGCGCTGGCGCCGCGCCGAGCCCGCGAGGTGGTCGTGCTGGCGCCGCCCGTCGACGAGCAGCACGGCGCCGTGCTCGCCTTCCTCGCCGACGGCGAATCCTGGTCGAGCTCGGCGCTGGCGATTGCGCTGGGCGCCAGCCCGCGCACCGTCCAGCGCGCGCTCGACTCTCTTGCGACCTCGGGCAAGGTGCAGTCCTTCGGTCAAGGGCGCGCGCGTCGCTGGATGACGCCACCCGTCCCGGGATTCCCGACAACCTTGTTACTCCCCGGTCCTCTGCCCAGCGACTAGGATGAATCCATGAAACGATCCGCAGCCCAAATCCTCCACGAGTACGGACCCTTTCCGGGCGTTAGCCAGGTTCACGGCGTCAGCTATGACGGCGAGCATGTCTGGTTCGCATCCGGCGATAAGCTGAACGCCCTCGATCCCGCGAGCGGGAAAACGGTGCGCGCGATCGACGTCGCCGCCCACGCGGGGACCGCCTTCGACGGCCGGCATCTGTTCCAGATCGCCGAGGCTCGCATTCAGAAGATCGATCCGAAGACTGGCCAGGTGCTGGGCACGATCCCCGCGCCCGGCGGCGGCGGCGACTCTGGTCTCGCCTGGGCCGAGGGCACGCTGTGGGTCGGACAGCATCGCGGCCGCAAGATCCATCAGATCGATCCCGAGACCGGCGCGATCCTTCGCACCATCGAATCCAACCGCGTCGTGACCGGCGTCACCTGGGTCGACGGCGAGCTCTGGCACGGCACCTGGGAAGGCGACGAGAGCGACGTGCGGCGCATCGATCCTCGCTCGGGAGAGGTGCTGGAGCGGCTCGAGATGCCGCCGGGCACCGGCGTATCGGGCCTCGAGTCCGACGGCGGCGATCAGTTCTTCTGCGGCGGCGGCAACAGCGGCAAGGTCAGAGCCATCCGCCGGCCCAAGCGAACGGCCACGCGCTGAGGGTCCGCGGCTCGCCCGTGATCGGCAACGACGATCTCGATTACTTCGCCTTCGAGAGCCGCTCCAGGAATGCCATCGCGGCCGCTGGCGCCCTCACCTTTGCGCCATTGATGAAATAGACGAAGCAGTCTCGCGGCACCTTCTTGGCCGGCGTTGGATGATCCCGCGTGGCGTCGGCCGGCTCCCCACCCTCGGACCACGTTCGGAAACGCTTGACCCACTGATCAAGGGCCGCGCGCGTATAGCCGGTGGGCTCGTCCTCTTGCGAGCGGCGGAGTCGCGCATAGACGAAGTCGGCGGTGACGTCCTGGATCGCCGGCCGATCCTTGTCGTCGACCATGGCAAGCGCGGCGCCGTAGCGGCGGAGCAATTCGATGAACCCAGGCGCACCGAAGCTCGGGTGGCGAACCTCGAGCACGTGCCGGATTGCGCGGCCCTCGCGCTCACGCGGCAGCAGGTCGAGGAATGCCGTGAAGTTCGCCTCGTCGAACTGCATGGTGGGCGGAAATTGCCAGAGGATGGGCCCGAGCTTCTCGCGGAGCTCGAACACGCCGCTGCCGAAGAAGCGCTCGACCGAGGAGCCGGCCTCGCCGAGCACGCGGCGATGGGTCGCGTAACGCGGCCCCTTCACGGAGAACACGAAACCCTCGGGCGTCTCGGCGTACCATTTGCGGAAGCTCGTGGGCTTCTGCGCGCCGTAGAAGGTGCCGTTGATCTCGATCGAGGTAACCTGCCGGCTCGCGTGCGCGAGCTCGCGCGCCTGCGCGAGACCTTCCGGATAGAACACGCCGCGCCAGGGCGCGAACACCCAGCCGCCGATGCCGGCGCGAATGGTTGCCATGGGCGCCTCTTTAGCGGCGCCCGCTCAGCGATGCAAATTCAAACTGAGTGAGACCTGCGTGTCGCGCGGGTCACGCCACGTGCCGCTGCGGCAATGCCTCGGCCGTCAACTGCGGCGGGCACGGCAGATTGTCGGAGACCGCGTCGCGGAAACCGCCGACATAGGCGCTGCCATTTTCCGTGGGCTCCGTCGCCCGGACCTGCTCGAGATAGCGGTCGTGGATGGTGCGCACGCGATCCGGCATGTCTCCGCCCTGGCGCATGGCGAGGAGAAGGATGCTGCCGTGGGCATATCCCTCCGCGTAGGCGGCGTTGATATCCTTGGGCTCCATGCCGACGGTTTTAGCCCCAACTCGGTTATCGAGGCCTAAAGCGTGCGGCCGATTTTCCCGGGCATTTGAGCTAATTGCGTCGATCGGCTATGAGGCGCGCGAGGTCGGCGTCTGCACCGTGCGCAACGCCGACGAGATCGAGGAGACCTGGATTGCCGTGTCGAATTGCTCTATTGCCGATGCGGAGCTTCTGCAACGGCTCAACCGGATCCTGGGACCCATGCAGATCGGCACGATGCGGGTCATGAGTTTGCGGCAGCGACCGCGGAACGCGAGCGGTAAGATGCGGCGCGACGAGCTGAGGGCGACCATGATCAAGCTGCGCGGACACGCATGACACAATCCACACCGTCGTCCCCACCTCGGTGCCTGCTGGCGCCGGGACTCGAGATCAGCCGGATCGTCACCGGCCTCTGGCAGATCGCCGACATGGAGCGCGACGGGCGCCGCGTCGACGAGGCAGCCGCGGCGACCGCGATGGCGGATTACGCCGCCGCGGGTTTCGATAGCTTCGACATGGCGGATCACTACGGCAGCGCGGAGCTGATCGCCGGGCGCTGCGCGCGGCAACTCGGCCACGGCAAGGCCCGGCTCTTCACGAAATGGTGCCCCGAGCCCGGCGAGATGACGCCTGCGGTGGTCCGCGCGGGCGTGCAGCGCAGCCTCGATCGGCTCGGCGTCGAGACCATCGATCTCCTGCAGTTCCACTGGTGGAGTTTCGAGCATCCCGGCTACCTCGACGCCATGAAGGAGCTCGCGGTGATTCACCGCGAGGGCAAGATCGCTCATCTCGGCGTCACCAACTTCGACACCGATCACCTCCGCGTGCTGGTGAAGCACGGTATTCCCGTGGCCACGAACCAGGTCTGCGTCTCGCTGCTGGATCCCAGGGCCACCGGCGACATGGCCACCTTCTGCCGCGAGCACGGCATCAGGCTCCTCGCCTACGGCACGCTCGCCGGCGGCTTCCTCGGCGATCGCTGGCTCGGCGCGCCGCAGCCAAACGCCATCGGCGATTGGAGCAAGATGAAGTATCTCCGCTTCATCGACGCCATCGGCGGCTGGGATGTGTTCCAGGCGATCCTCTCGGCGCTTGCAGGGATCGCGCGCAAGCACGGCGTCTCCATCGCCAACGTCGCGACGCGCTGGGTGCTGGACCAGCCGGCGGTCGCCGCCATCATCGTGGGCGCGCGCCTCGGCGAGCGCGAGCACCGCGCAGATAACCTTCGCTCGTTCGCCTTCGCGCTCGACGACGCCGATCGCGACGAGATCGCCCGCGCGCTTGCGGCGGCCAAGCGCATTCCCGGTGATTGCGGCGATGAGTATCGCCGCCCGCCCTATCTCACGGCATCGGGCGACCTCAGCCACCACCTCGACAAGATCCCGTCCATCTTCAAATCGGTGCCGATGGAGGCGCGTCCGGACCGGCGGCGCATCGATTCCGGCAGCCTCTGGGAACCGATCGCCGGATACAGCCGCGCGATCCGGGTCGGCGACCGTATCCTCGTCTGCGGCACCACCGCGACCCACGGCAGCGGCGAGGTCGTGTGTCCTGGCGACGTCGCGGGCCAGACCGTCTACATCCTCGACAAGATCGCCGCCAGCATTGCGGCCCTCGGCGGCTCGCTCGAGGACGTGGTCCGCACGCGCATCTACCTGCGCGACGCCGCGCAGTGGGAAGCCGCCTCCCGCGTCCACGGCCGCTACTTCAACCGCGTCCGCCCCGCGAACACGCTGATCGAGATCTCTCGCTTGGTCGGCGATTACGAGGTGGAGATCGAGGCCGAGGCGGTGGTGGGAGCAGTGCGGGCGCACTCAGCGGGCAGGCTCAGGTGATCTGCACGTCCAGCTGGACGCGATCGAATCGCTGATTGGGAAGGTCCGCGTCAGGGATCGAGAAATAGACGGCGCCGCCCGGACCCCAGTGCTGCAGATCGGTGCCATCGTCATAGTTGCCGAGTTGTAGGAGCAGGCGCTTGGGTTCACGCAAGGCGGTCAGATCATGCTGAATCAGATCGGGCCAGCCCAGGAGTTTGATGACCTTGAATTCGTCGAACATTGGATCTGGCACGCCATGCCCGCGCACGGCGCGATGAAGCTCTGCGTATCGCTGTCGCTGATCCCCGTTGAATGGGATGAGCTCGAGCCGCTCACTACGCGGGTCGGGTAGACTCAAGGTCTCGTAAAAACCCAGCCCGCACCTTCTGAGCTGCTCGAAATCCTCGATCGGCTCGCTCGGAGTCGTGAGGCGGTCGGGATCGGGCCAGTAAAAGACGGCACAGCATTCGGTCTCCAAACCTGCGGTGCAGCAATGGAGATAGTCGTGCTCGGCGAAGAACGATATCAGTCCGCGTGAAGGAAAAATGCTGGCGCTGGACAGCGGGACCAGCTCCGCGCAGTTGATCTGGCTCACGAACAGCATCGGCTCGTCCTCGAGCCGGGGCCAAATCCACTGCTCCGGCACCAGGGGCATCCCGCCTAGACGAGAGGTCCTGTGGTCGGCGCCCTCCTGCAATCGACGCGGCCACATGCCGATCGCGGGTAACGCGAGCGCCAGCACTTGCCGCGCGAGATCCTCGGGGAATTCCGCCCGCACATACTCGTCGAGCTCGGCTCGCGTCATTCCTGTCGGCACGTCCAAGGCGCTCCGGCCCCTGAACTCTCCCGGCAAGCTCCAGTCGGAAGTCAACGGGCGCCGCTCGCGCCATGCGTCATTGGCGAGTGTGTAACTCGCCCGCTGCCCGATCGGCCCTTCATCCTTGGCAAGCGTCTCCATGATCTCTCGGCAGCCGCTGGGATCCAGCGACTTGCAAAGTATCGTCGCCGAGAGCCGCACGACAGGGTCTTCGTGCTTGCGCAGGGGCAGCAACAGACGCGGCGTGCCGTCCGCCCGCGACTTGAGCGCCTCGAGTACCCGGTCCTTCTGGACCGTAAAGCGCTTCTGCCGGCCCCAGTGCTCCGTGCCCTCAAAGAGTTTCAGATAGTGCACGAACTTCTCGAGCAGATCGTCGGTACTCAACGCGAGAAGTTGGGTCGTACTACTCATTTGTTGGCTCCCGGTGCGCAAGCCGCTAACCGCTACCCCAGCTTGATTACGGGCACTGCATCTCGAACCGCGCGCTCTCGAAGCGACGCTCCGCCAGATCTCGATCCGAGATCACGTAGTAGAGAATTCCGCCGGGACCCCAGCATTCGGTCTCGCGGCCATTCTCGTACCACCCGACCTGCAACAGCAGCTGCGATCGGCTCTCGCCGTTCAGGCTCCAGAGGCATTCGAGGTCTCTCTGGACGAGATCGGGCCAACCGAAGAGCTTGGCGGTGTGGAATGAGTTGAAACGCAAATCCGAAACGCCGTGGGCGCGCGCCGTTTCCTTCAGATCGCTATAAGATTTGCGCTGAGTTTGATCCAGCTCCAGTTCCTGGATCTGATCGCTCATCGGGTCAGGAACCGCGAACGTTTCGTAGAAACCGAGATTACAGCCCGGCAACTGCGGAAAATCCTCGATTGGCTCCGCCGCAAGCTTTAGCGGCTCATCCGCCGGCCAATGGAATACGGCGGCGACGTCACCGCCGCAGCCATTGGCGGCGTCATGGTCTGCGAAGAAGCTGATAACCCCGTCACGCGGCAATGACGCTGCATTCGTGAACTTTCGCAATTGAGCGCAGTTGATTTGGCCGATGAACAGCAGCGGTTCCAACTCGTGGACCGGCCATGCCCAACCTGCGGGAACGCTCGGGAGCCCACCGAGCCGAGACCAGTCATGCGAGATGTCCGGGCCAGGTCGTCTCGGCCAAACGCCGATCGCGGGCCTGATACGCTCGACAATGGTCGCGCCAAGCGGCCCTGAAAATGCATCGCGGACGCGGGTTTCCAACTCGCGTCTCGCGATCCCAACAGGCATCGCCGAGCCGGTCCGCCAAAAATGCGTCTCGGTAAGCTGGACCTCTTTGGGCGGCGTGAATGGATGCTTCTTGAACCACTCATCCAGGAAGAGCGAATTGCGCGCCTGCTCTCGGAGCGGTCCCCGTCCATTCGCGAGCCGATGAACGATTTGCTCGTAGGTGTCGCGGTCCGGCGATTTGCACAGGATCGCCGCGCATAATTGCACGGCTGGGTCCGGATGGCTCCGCAGGCCCAGCAGGGGGCGGAGCGTCCCCTCCGAACGGGCCTTGAGTGCTTCCAGGATCCGCCGTTCCTGCTTTGCTATGCGGTTCTTGCGGCCGATGTGACTGGTCGCCGCAGAAAGCTGGACGTTCTCAACGAACCGCTCCAGCAGCTCGTCTACGCTTAGCGCGCGGACCCCGCGTGCGTCGTCGGTCATACCCGCCTCCCATTGTTCCGAACGCAAGCTGACAAAAGGAGGCCCCAATTAGCTGGGGCAAACCGATGAGTGCCGCCTAGGATCCCTGGAGAAGCCTCAACTCCCCGGCACCGGCGGCACCACGGTGCCGATCACCCGGCCGCCATTGTCGTAGACCACGCCGTTGCCGACGGGCTCCAGCACCAGCGTTCCCGCGCGGTTCCCCGCGGGATCGACCAGGCCGAAGGTGCGGGTCAAGCTGGGGACGGCTGGTGGCGGTGTCGGCGGTGGTGGCGCGGAGGCGCATGCTCCCACCACGAGGCCAAGCGCCACCGCGATCGGCCATCTGTTCTTTTCGTTGAGCGACATCGAAAACCTCTTGGGGAAACCTCGGGGTCGACGCGAGGCGTCGGCGCCGCGCCCACGCGGTGCCGACGATCCTCGCTGGAGATGCTTGGCTTAGTCGGTCGTGGCGCCGCCAGCCCGGTTGATGCAGGCGCCGCGCTGGAGCTTGCCCTTCATCTTCTGGCACTGCGGATAGGCCTGGAACAACTGACGATCGACCGACGCATTCTGGCCGAGTTGCATGCAATGATCCGAATGAGCCCGATCGCAGACGGGATACTCGAGGCCGCCGGGCAGATTGGCGGCCGCAAGAGCGGCACCGCCCACACCGAGGACGAACAGGGCGGAGATGGTGGCCAACGCGCGCTTCATCGGGGTACTCCTTTCACTGCTCAAGCCTGACGGCAGCAAGAAGCCGGCACCTCTGCGCCCCCGCGTCGCCCGCCCCCACCTGCTGCCATCGTGATGCCGTACGCCGGCAAGAGCGCCGGGACGGCCGTGACCGCGGCGACCTCGTTGGGTGCCGCCTCGCGAGAACAACTAGGGCGCGCGTGAGCGCGCCGGGATAGCCGAGGGGATCGGAGGTCGAGTCCAGCCTGCGGCAAGTTTGGGGCGCGGCCGCGCGCGTCGCGGGGATGCGGTCGAGATCAGCCCCCTACAAAATGCAGCAAGCCGCGAGGGAATTTCGATGCTGGACCAACCGGCACTTTGGCTCGCCTGCCAGGCGCTTGGACGATCCGTCGGACCATGGCTCGCGCGCGCGTCGGGCTTGCTCGGCCTCGGCAGCGTCGCGCTGCTCTGCCTCTACCTTATGATCGCCATGATCTTGGTCATGCTGGTGGGTCTCGGCCTCGCCTGACCCGCGCGCGGTGTTGCGCGCGGAGGAGTTGACCCATGACTCTGTCGCCGCAAATCGCCGCAACGCTGATCCTTCTGATCCATCTCGGCATCGTCGCCTTCAACGTGTTCGGCCTCGTGATCATCCCGGTCGGCGGATGGTTGCGCTGGGGATTCGTGCGCGGCTTCTGGTGGCGCTTTGCCCATGTGCTGAGCCTTGCCGTGGTGGCGCTGCAAGCCGTGCTCGGCCGCGCGTGCTTTCTCACGATCTGGGAGAGCGCGCTCCGGGCCGACGCGGACGCCGCCGAGCCGACGCCGATGATCGCGACCTGGATCAACGGTTTGCTCTACTGGCCGCTGCCGCTCTGGGTGTTCGCGGCGGGCTATGTCGGCGTGCTGCTCTACGTGCTGATGCTGTGGCGGTGGGTCCCGCCGCGCATCCGAACCACCGAGCGGTTCGGCTTGAGCCCGCGCTAGCTCGGCTTCGCGCGCTTCAGCTCATAGACCTGCAGATTGCAGAGCGCCACGCGCAAGAGCGGCGTTGGCACGCCCTTCGTCTCGCCGCGGCGGACCATGTCGCCGACGATGTGGTCGCCTTCGGTGGCGCCGCCCGCGTCCATGTCGGTCTGGGTCGAGGCAGTGAAGGGCGAGCCTCGGGTGGTGAGCAGGCCGCGCGAGCGCTGCGCCGCCTCCGGGCTCACGGCATAGCCGCTCGCCTTCGCCACGGCCTCGCACTCCGCCAGGATACTCAGAATGAGCCGCTCGCCTTCTGGCGCCGCGAGGATCTGGCCGAGGTTCGAGTGCGTGAGCGTGGTGATGGCGGCAAGCGTCGTCAGCATGACGAACTTCTCCCACATCTCCGGCACGATGCGCTCGGAGAGCAGCGTGGTGAACTTGCCTTTCTGGAACTCGGCTGCGATCGCCTGCGCGCGCGCCGAGCGCGTGCCGTCAAGCTCGCCGAAGGTGAGGACGCTGAGATCGCCCATCTGCTGCACGTGCCCCTCGGGCGTCAGCATCGCGCCGATGTAGCAGCCGCCGCCCATCACGCGCTCGCGCCCGAAACGTTGGCTCAGGGTCTCCAGATGCAGGAGGCCGTTCAGCATGGGAATGACTGCGCTCTTGGGACCCATGGCCGGCGTCATCGCGTCGAGGGCCGAGGGCAGGTCGTACGCCTTGCAGGTCAGCAGGACGACGTCATAGGGGCTCTTGATCGCACCGGCGACCACGGTCTCGACCTTGCGCTTGATGTCGCCCGCGGAGCTCTTGACCACCAAGCCCTGCTCGGCCAGCCGCTTCTGCCGCTGCGGTCGCACCAGGAAGGTCACTTCGGCGCCGGCCTCCGCGAGCCGCCCGCCGAAATACCCGCCGATCGCGCCCGCGCCCAATACCAGGATCCGCATCGCCGCCTCCGCTCCCAAGGGTCAAGTCGTGCGCGAAAACGCGCCGGAGAACACGCTACACTGTACCGGCAAATCATGGCATGAGAGAAGCATCCCTCCCCTCTCGGCAGGCCCATCCATGAGTACCGCCCAGAATAGCGCCACGTCCCGCGAGACCACCGCCGCCGAGGTGCTCTTGCGCGCCTTGAAGGCGCACGGCATCGATTATTTCTTCGCCAATCCTGGCACCGACTTCGCGCCCATCGTCGAAGCCTTCGCGCGGAGCCGAAAGCAAGGCGCCGCGGTGCCGGAGCCCATGGTGATCCCGCACGAGAACACCGCGGTGTCGATGGCGCACGGCGTCTACATGACGACGGGAAAGCCGCAGGCGGTGATGGTGCACACGACCGTCGGCACCGGCAACACACTCAACACCCTCATCAACGCCAGCCGCGACCACGTGCCGATGCTGCTGTTGGCGGGCCGTACGCCGATCACCGAGGGCGACGCCCATGGCGGCCGCAGCCGGCACATCCATTGGGCGCAGGAGATGTTCGACCAGGCGGGCCTGGTGCGCGAGGTCGTGAAGTGGGACTACGAGCTCCGCATGCCCGAGCAAGCGGCCGACGTGGTCGCGCGCGCCATGGAAATCATGATGGCGTCGCCGCCGGGCCCGGCCTACCTGATGCTGCCGCGCGAGGTCGTGGGCGGTAGCGTTCGCCTCAGCAACGCGCCTCTCGTGCAGCGCGCGGTGCCGGCAGCGCCCTACCCCGATCCGCGCGCCATCGAGACCCTCGCGGAGATGATTGTCGCGGCCGAGCGCCCCCTGATCATCGCGGCGAATTCCGGTCGCACCGCCGAGGGCGTCGCAGCGCTCTCGAGCCTCGCCGAGCACTTCGCGCTCCCGGTGATCTCCTACAACCACCGGCATCTCTGCATCCCCTCGAGTCATCCAATGAGCCAAGGCTTCAAGCCGGGGCCATTGGCCAAGGATGCCGACCTCATCCTGGTGGTCGACTGCGACGTGCCGTGGATCAATCAATACGATGAGCCGCCGTCGGCCGACTGCCGCGTCGCGCATCTCGGCGTCGATCCCAGCTATGCGCGCTATCCCATGCGCAGCTACCGCAGCGACATCGCGATCGCCGGTGACACGCCCGTCATCCTGAGCGCTCTCGATAGAGCGCTTGGCCACCTCACGGCGCCGACCGCGCCTGAGATCGCCGCGCGGCGAAAGGCTTTGACCGAGCGCGCCGCGACGATCCGCAAGGAGTGGGCGGAGAAAGCATCGGCGGCCGGCAAGGCCGACGCGATCAAGCCGGAGTGGCTGAGCCATTGCCTCGGCGCCGCGCTCCCGAAAGAGGCGATCGTCGTGAACGAGTATCCGCTGATGCCCGACCATTGCGCCCGCGAGCTGCCCGGCACCTATTTCGGGCTCAGCCCCGCGGGCGGGCTCGGCTGGGGCTTCGGCGCGGCGCTGGGTGCCAAGCTTGCGGCGCGCGATCGCCTGGTGGTGGCGACCCTCGGCGACGGCGCCTACGTCTTCGCGAACCCGACTGCGTGCCATTGGGTCTCGGCCAAGCAGGACTTGCCGATCCTCACGGTGGTCTTCAACAACCAGCTCTATGGCGCCGTCCGCCGCGCGACGCTCTCGATGTACGAGGAGGGCGTGGCGGCCGAGGACGACGGCCGGCTCCTGGCTGATCTCTCGCCGAGCCCCGCCTTCGAGAAGCTGGTGGAGGCGAGCGGCGGCTATGGCGAGTGCGTAACCAAACCCGCGGAACTTCCGGCCGCGATCGGGCGCGCGCTTGCCGTGGTGACCCGCGAGAAGCGCCAGGCGCTTCTCAACGTGATGTGCCGCTACTGAGCGAGCTCGGCCGATTGCTTCGCCGGCCCTGACACGGGCAGGCTCTTCAATCGCTCGAGGAAAGCCGCGATGTTGGCGCGGATCGCACCTTCCTTGGCGAGGCGCTGGCGAAGGAGCGCGACGAACTCGTCGCCGAGCTTCGCGGTGTAGGACGCCTTCACGACATCATTGAAGAGCACGGCGCCGGTATCCGCCCGCGCAAGGGTGTACCAGATCTGGGAATTGACCGTGAGGTCGATGCCGGCGCCGGGCGGACTGAGCCGGACCATGGTCACGTTGAGCCGGAACCGGGCCTTCGCATCGTCGGCCTGCAGCAGCCCGTACTGCTCGAGCGAATTCCGGACGGCCTGGCGGAGCTGGACGTCACCGATGCTGGTGTCCTCCGTGGCCGGCTCCCCGCCGCCGACGTCCTTGAGCTCGACGGCCTCGCGCAAAGGGGAGTCCGCCGCGAATTGTGTCTCCCCGGTCGGCCCCGGCGCCATGCGGTCGGAGCGCGCCGGCGGGGCGCACGTGGCGAGGCCCAGGGACACCGCGACAAGCAGCGCATAAGCGACCGTGCGGCTTCGCATTTCGACCCCCCGAAAACGCGAGTCCAAGCCTACACCGGATCCGGGTTTCCTTGGCTGCTCAACCGCGAGCGTCGTTAAGGCCACCTTAACGACGCACATGGGAGGGTGGGCGATCATGCTGGCCCATCCGTCGTCCGTACTGCGCCCCCGGGACCCCATCAGCCCCGCGGAGCTCGAGCAGATCTTGCGCAAGAACGAGCTCTATCACCAGGCGCGGCCGGGCGGGCAGCGGGCGCTCCTCTCCTATCGCGACCTCACGGGGGCGCAGCTCGCCGGGCGCGATCTTTCCGATGCGGACCTGTCGGCGGCCTTCCTGTGCGACGCCAATCTCGAGGGCGCGAACCTCAACGGCGCGATCCTGTTCGGCTGCAACCTCTCGCGCGCCAATCTGCGGGGCGCCTCGCTGATCCGAGCCGATCTTCGCGGCGCTTGTCTGCGCGAGGCGGACATGACCGGCGCCAATCTGTTCGACTGCGACCTTCGCGACGGCCGCCTCGCGCGCAAGACGCGCAGCGGCGAGATCGAGTACATCGCGGTCGAGCCGGATTCGACCGTGCTGGTCGGCGCGACCATGGTCAACGCCAACCTGACCCAGGCCCGGCTTTCCGGCTCGGTGGCCGTGCATACCGACTTCACGGACGCGATGATGCGCGACACCAAGCTGGTGCGCGCGGATTTGCGGAATGCCGTCATGAACGGCGCCAATCTCGAGAACGCCGATCTCTCCGGCGCGAACCTCAA
The DNA here is from genome assembly GCA_035280245.1 of Allostellaceae bacterium. Lineage (GTDB taxonomy): Bacteria > Pseudomonadota > Alphaproteobacteria > ATCC43930 > CGMCC-115725 > DASZHJ01. The sequence goes on along the minus strand of DATEGF010000306.1, from coordinate 5,527 downwards.
GGGCGCCAGCCTGCGCAATGCCGTGCTGGTGAATACGGCACTGATCGACGTCGAGACCGAGGCCGCCGACATGACGGGTGCGCTGACAAAGTCCGAGGCCGGCCGGGCGATCGACGAGCTCGACGAGGCCGTCGAGGAGCGGCTCCGTCGCCACGAGCTTTGGGCCACCACCGACGGTGCCGAGGGCGAGCCGCTCGACATCACCGGGTTCGACCTGCGCAAGATCGAGGGCGGTCTGCCGCGGCGCCAACTCTCGGCGCTGGTCGGCTTCAATGCCGTGCTCTATGGCATGAACCTCGAGGGGATCGCGCTCCAGGCGGCGCAGCTCGATGGCGCCGATCTCCGCAGCGCCCGCCTTGCAAACGCGGACCTGCGCGGTGTCAACCTGAAGGGCGCGCGGCTCAACTATGCCGACCTGCGCGACTGCAACCTGGGGCCGCTCCGGCTGGCCAATGGCCGGCTGATCCAGGCCAAGCTCGAGGGCATCGACGGCCGGCATGCGGATTTTCGCGGCGCCAATCTGCAGCGCGCCGTGTTTCGAGGTGCCAATCTGAGCGGGGCGAACCTCACCGGAGCCAAGCTCGAGGGCATCGACCTTACCGATGCCAACCTCTTGGGCGCGCACAAGACGCGCTAAGACACCAAAGAGTTGGCCGAGCCGTCGCGAGCCCGCTCATGCGGACTTACGAAGCCGTGGTGCGTCTGCTATCAAGGCAATGCGTCGCACGCACCACGAGCAGGACACGTCATGCCGCCCAAGGGAGGATCGAAGAGCCAATCTTCAGGAAGCGGCGCGGCCGCTCCCAAGCCGGCGGCCGGCGGATCCTCGACGGCGACGGCGGGGCCCGCCCCCGCGACCGCTCCGCCGGCGGTACCCCCGACCGCGCCTGAGGCCCGGTTTCCGCTGTTCTATCGCTCGCTCACGCCGATCGACGCCGCGCGCCACGCGGGCAAGTCGCTGAAGCGGCGGATCGGCTACGATTTCGCCCGCGGGAGCCACGCCGCGCTCCTCAACGGCAGCGAGTTCGAGGCGGCCGCGCGGTTCTACCCGATCGTGTTCACGCCGTCGCCCGCCGCAGCGGCGCTCGCGGTCGTGGGCGTCCGGCGCGACGGCAATCTCTTCGTGGATGGCAATGGCGATTGGCGGGCCGGGAGCTATATCCCCGCCTACATACGCCGCTACCCCTTCATCTTCCACGAGAGCGCCGACAAGCAGCAGTACACGCTCTGCATCGACGAGACGTCGGGCGCCATCGAGGATGGGAATGACCGCCCGTTCTTCAGCGGCGGAAAGCCGACGCCGATCATCCAAGACGCACTCAAATTCTGCGCGGCGTTCCAGCGCGACTTCACGGCTACCCACGACTTCGTGGAGCAGCTCAGCGAGCGCGGGCTCCTGATCCCGAACCAGGCGGAGATCACCCTCAATTCCGGCGAGAAGCTCGCGGTCACGGGGTTCCACATCATCGACCGCGACCGGTTTGCAGGCCTGCCGGACAGCGCGTTCTTGGAATGGCGGCGCAAAGGCTGGCTGCCCTGGGTCTATGCCCACTTCGTCTCGCACGGGAACTGGTCGTCGTTGGTCGACCTCGCGGGCGCCGACGCCAAGGCGACCTGAGATCAGCCCACCGCGCGCCGGGGAGCCGCAGCCTCCGGCGCCTGGCCGCCGAGGCCGCCAAACCGCCGCTCGCGGCGATGGAATTCCTGCACGGCAGCACGTAGATCCTCGGCGTTGAATTCCGGCCACATCCGGTCGGTGAACCAGAGCTCGGCGAACGCGCATTCCCAGAGCAGGAAATCGGAGAGCCGCTGCTCGCCGCCCGTGCGGATCAGCAGGTCGACGTCGGCCGAGCCGGCATCGCCGGTGGATTGCGAGACGAGCTGGGCGAACCGGTCTAGCGCCTCCGGAGTCTCGGTGGCGCAGCGCGCGGCCGCACGCGCAATCGACTCCCGCGAGGAATAATCGAGGGCGATCCGCACATGGAGGCGGCGGCCCGCTGCCGTCGCGCGCTCAGCGCCCTCGATCTCGCGCATGAGGCGCGGCCGCAGGCGGTCGCGCCGGCCGATGACGCTGAGCCGCGCACCGCTCTCGACGAACCGGTGAGTTTCCGCCCGCAGATAGACTCGCAAAAGATGCATCAGCGCGGCCACTTCCTCTGGCGGTCGCCGCCAGTTCGCGGCCGAGAAGGCGAATAGCGTGAGTGTGCTAATGCCGAGGTCCGGCGCGCTCTCGACCACCCGGCGCACCGCCTCCACGCCGGCGCGATGTCCCGCCGTGCGCGGCAATCCGCGATGGGTCGCCCACCGCCCGTTTCCATCCATGATGATCGCGACGTGGAGACCGGCGCTCGCCGCTGATGTGCTCGTCATGGCCGATGTCTCACGCGGGCGCGAGCTTGCGGAGGGCGCGCGAGCCGGGCTCGGACCTGGCGGCGCTCGCGGCGTCGCGCACGACCTGCTCGAGCACCGCCAGATAGTCGAGATAGCGCCGGCGCCCCTGCGCGGTGATCCGGCAAAGCGTCTGCGGCCGGTTCGCCTCGACGCCTTTCGATATCTCCACCAGCTTCGCGTCCTGGAGCACCTGCAGGTGGCGGCTCAGATTGCCGTCGGTGAGGCGGCAGAGCTCCTTGAGGTCGCCGAAGCGCAGCCCGCGTGGATGGGCCACCAGCGAGGTCAGCACGCTCAGTCGCGCGCGCTCATGGATCACCCGATCGAGCCCCTCATAGGCGAAGCGGCCCTTGCGCTGTTGCGCGGCTCTAGATCCGTCCATCGGTTTCTCCGGTGGCATGTCGTTGTAGGATCACCGCGACCAGCACTTGCCCTACGCCGTACGGCACGCCCATCGCCCAGGGCGAGAACGCGTCGGCGCCTTGAGCCAGGACCAGGCAGGCGACACCCGCGAGCAGGTACCAGATACCGACCGCGAAAATCGCGCGCGGCAAGAAGCGGCAGCACGCGAAGACGCCAAGGCTGAACACGATCTGCCAGAGACCGGGCAGCATCCAGAGATTCTCGGGCGAATATCTCAGCACGGTGACCGTGAGGAGTCCGCCGGCGACGCCCGCTGGCAGGAACTGCTCGACCGCGGCCCAGATCATCTCCTGCGCGAGGCCTGAGTGGATGCGCCGCGAGCGCAGGATCATGTCGAGGCCGATAAGGGTCACGGAGATCACAGCGGTGGCGCCCCAGAGTGCGATATAGAGGCCGACCTGGCCCGCGGGATGCGGCAGCCACACGCCTTGCGCGATCGCCGCCAGCAGCGCCAATCCGCCGGTTGCCGCCAGCGTCGCGGGTCCATAACCGCGGAACACCGTCCCGCGGGCCATCTGGCTCCGGATCTCGCTGATTTCCGCCAGCGCCTTATCGAGATCCCTCATGCCCGACCCCTTTTACTTTGCATCGCAAAGTATACGGAGACGCCGCGCGAGATCAAGTGACTTTCTGCGGTGACTCGTGTCCATGGATCGGCTCAGCCGCCGATTCCCGCCGCCTTCTCGCCACATAGGCGTCAACCGTCTCCACGGTCTGAACGGCGTCGGGACGTCCTGGGTGCTTCAAGACACGGGCGTTGCTCAAACGGCACTGGCCGAGGCCATCTCCGCAAGCGTAGGTTAAGCGTGCGAGGAAGCGGAAGGGTGGCCGATGAATTACGCGTATCTCCTTCTGAGCCTTTCGGTGTGCGTCTGTACGGCTTTGATCTCCGCGGAGGCGAGCGCGGGCTCGGCGACACTGGTCTGCATGTGGCCCGACGGCAGACCCACCAGGGTCGGCATCAATTACGATACTCGAACCGTAACGTGGGCGAGCAACAGTGCCCCGGCCAAAATTACGGACAACGAGGTGTCTTGGGAAATCCCAGGGCAGACCAGTTTCTCCCTTAACCGCCATTCATCCAAGATCCGCATCACCGGCTGGGGTGGTCTGCGAAATTCGGCAAACTCCTACCCTTGCACGACGCCCGGTCAGTAGCTCCCGGGTCCCTTCAGCCGCCGATTTCCAGCCGACGTCTCGCCACATAGGCGTCGATCGCTTCGGCGGTCGCGGGGTCGAGCGGTGGCGGAACGTACTGATCCCTGAGGCGCTTCCAGATTTCGTGGGCGCGGGCCGTCGCATCCTTGGCACCGGCGTCGCGCCAGTTCTCGAAGTTCGACCAATCCGAGAGGAGCGGCCGGTAGAATGCCTTCTCGTAGCGCGCGAGCGTGTGCGGCGAGCCGAAGAAATGCCCGCCCGGCGCCACCGCCATGCCGGCATCGACGGCGATATCGTCGTCGCTGAACGAGACGGGCTTCAGGATCTCCGCCCAGCCGCGCAGCATCTCTGCGTCGACCACGATTTTCTCCATCGAGGCCGAGAGGCCGCCCTCGAGCCAGCCCGCGGCGTGCATGATGAGATGCGACTTGCTCATGATCGCGGCCCAGAGCGAGAAGCCGGTCTCGTACGTGGCCTGCGCGTCGACGGCGCAGGACGCGTTGGGCGCGCTGTTGCGCACGGGGATCTTGAGCCGCCGGCCGATCTGCGCCGAGGCGAGCGTCGCGTGCACATATTCGGGCGTGCCGAAGGCGGGCGAGCCCGTGCGCATGTCGACGTTCGACGTGAAGCCACCGAGGATGCAGGGCGTGCCCGGCCGAACCATCTGCACATAGGCGAGGATGCCGATCGCCTCCGCGGTCTGCTGCGCGAGTGCCCCCGCGAGCGTCACCGGCGCCATGGCGCCCATCAGCGTGAAGGGCGTGATGCAGATGCACTGGCCGTGCTCGGCGAGGGCCGTGATCGCCTCGTGAATCTCCTCGTCCATGCGCCGCGGCGAGTTCACGTTGGTAACCAGCAGCAGCGTCGGCTCTCTCGCGAGGTCGTCGATCGTGCAGCAGTGCTCGATCGCGGACATCGCGATCGCGTCTTCCGCCTGCACCCGGCCGATGCCGCGCGCCTGCCAGACCGTGTCGGCGCACTGGATGTGCGAGCGATAGATCTCGAGGTGCCGGATCGGCACCGGCACGTCCACCGGCTCGACCACAACGCCGCCCTGCCAGTGCAAGACGCCCAGCATGTGGGTGACCTTGAGGATCTCGCGAAAGGCCTCGATGTCGCCGTAGCGCCGGCCGCGCTCGAGATCGGTGATGTTGGGCGCGCCGGAGACCGGGCCGAAGTTGACGACGTCGCCGCCGACATGCAGGTCCCGCTCGCGGTTGCGCGCGCGCAGGACGAACTGCTCCGGCGCATGGGCGAGGCGCTCTTCCACGAGCTCTCGGCGTAGCCGGACGATGTGCGTGGCCTCGTCGACGTCGGCGCCATTCCGGCGATAAATCTCGCGGGCGCGGTCGCTGCGGACCTCGAGCCCGCCCTCCTCCATGATCCTGAACGCCGCCGCGAGAATGCGCTCGACTTGCTCCTCCGTCAGCACCTCGACGGGCGGCATGCGATTAAGGACGCGCGGCAGAGGCGCGAGGCTTGGACCGGTCGAGCGGGCGCCGCGCGACCGCTCGCGGCGCCGTGAGGGAGGAGCGGCTTCGCTCATCGCCTACCCTTA
>DATEGF010000305.1:0-7921 GCA_035280245.1 Allostellaceae bacterium | reverse complement strand
TAGCGGAACTCGGAGGCGATCTCGGCGTCGACGGGCGCGCGCGCCAGCCGCTCGATCCAGTATTTCGCGATCAGGCCGGCGTGATAGGCGGTGCCGCAGGCGACAAAGGTGATCTTGGGCACGCTTGCGAGATCGAACGGCAGGCTCGGCAGGTGCACGGTGCGCGTTGTCGGATGGAAATGCGCCATCAGGGCGTCGCCGATCACCACCGGTTGCTCGTAGATCTCCTTTTCCATGAAGTGCCGGTGATTGCCCTTGCCGATGAGGGCGCCCGAGAGCGCGGTCTCCCGGATCTCGCGCTTCACCTCGCGGTTGTTCCGGTCGTAGACCGTGGCGCCGCTGGTCGTCACCACCGCCCAGTCGCCCTCCTCGAGGTAGAGGATCTTCCGCGTGAGCGGTGCCAACGCCAGAGCATCGGAGCCCAGGAACATCTCCCCGTCGCCGAAGCCGATCGCGAGCGGGCTCGAGCGCCGCGCGCAGATCAGGAGATCGGGCTCGCCCGCGAACAGGATAGTGAGCGCGAAGGCGCCCTCGAGGCGCGGGAACACCTTGGCTGCGGCCTCGCGCGGAGCGAGGCCCTGCTTCAGCTCGTGCGTCAGGAGGATCGCCACCGCCTCGGTGTCGGTCTGGGTCTCGAAGCGGTAGCCCTGCGCGACCATCTCGTCCTTGAGCGCCTGGAAATTCTCGATGATGCCGTTGTGCACCACCGCGACCTTGTCGGTCGCGATCGGATGCGCGTTGGTCTCGTTGGGAACGCCGTGGGTCGCCCAGCGCGTGTGCGCGATGCCGATCCGCCCGGTGACGGGCTCGCGCTTCAGCCGGTCGACCAGGCGGTCGAGCTTGCCCTCGGCGCGCCGGCGCTCGATCTGGCCGTCGACCAGCGTCGCGACACCCGCTGAGTCATAGCCGCGGTACTCCAGGCGCTTCAGCCCATCGACCAGGAAATCCGCCACTTCGGCGCGACCGATGATGCCGATGATGCCGCACATCAGGCTTTGCTCCGTTCCTTGCTCTTGGTCTTGCGCCGCTTCGCCTCGGCGCCCATCGCGCGCAGCACGCGCGCAGCACCGGACTTCTCCACCTGCTCGCCACGGCCCAGCGCCAGCGCGTCCGCCGGCACGTCGCGGGTGATCACGGAGCCCGCGCCCACGATCGCGTCGGCGCCGATGGTCACCGGCGCCACCAGTGCCGCGTTGGAGCCGATGAAGGCGCCGTCCTCGATCCGCGTCTCGTGCTTGAGGAAGCCGTCGTAGTTGCAGGTGATCGTGCCGGCGCCGATGTTGACCGCGCGCCCCACCACGGCGTCGCCGATGTAGGCGAGATGATTGGCCTTGCTGCCCTCGCCCAGCCGCGCCGCCTTCACCTCGACGAAATTGCCGACATGCACCTTGGCCGCGAGCTCCGTGCCCGGCCGCAGCCGTGCGAACGGCCCCACGATCGCGCCGTCGCCGATGGTGGCGCCCGCGATGTGGCTCATGGCGCGGATCTCCACGCCCTCGCCGATGCGAACGCCCAGTCCGAAGATCACCGATGGCTCGATCACGGTGTCGCGGCCGACGACGGTGTCCGCGCTGAAGTAGACTGTGGTGGGGTCGATCAGCGTGACACCCGCCGCCATGTGCCGGGCGCGCAGCCGCTGTTGCATGGTCGCCTCGGCGACCGCGAGCTCTGCTTGCGAGTTGACGCCCGCCGTCTCCTCCGCCGGCGCCTCGATGGTGCGACAGACGAGACCGCGCTTGCGCGCGATCGCCACCGTATCGGTGAGATAGTACTCGCGCTTGGCGTTCTTGTTCTCGATAGCGCCGACGAGGGCGCGGGCGTGCCGACCGTCGAGCACGATCACGCCGGAGTTGCAGAGCGTGATCTTGCGCTGCTCGGGGGTGGCGTCGCGCGTCTCGACGATCGCCTCCAGGCTGCCGTCGGCGGCGATCACGAGGCGCCCATAGGCATTGGGTTCCGATACCCGCATGCCCAGCACGGCAACGGCCGCCTCGGGCGCGCGGCGCCGCTCCGCAATCAGGGAGGTGAGCGTCTCGGCGGTGATGAGCGCGGCATCGCCCACCAGCACAAGCACGTCGCCCGCGAAGTCGCCGAGTGCCTCCAGCGCCACCTTGACTGCGTGGCCGGTGCCGAGCGGCGGCGATTGCACCACGGTCTCCGCCGGTGCCGCGGCAGCGGCCACCGCCGCCATGTCCTTGCCAATCACGACCAGGGTGCGCTCCGGTTGAAGCGCTGCCGTGGCGTCGAGTACGTGGCGCAGCATCGGCCGGTGCGCGATCTCGTGCAGCACCTTGGGGCGCGCCGATTTCATGCGGGTGCCGTCGCCCGCGGCGAGCACGATGACGGCGAGCGCGCTCATGGCGGGGTCCGAGGGAGGGTGGGATCCGAGGTTTTGCGCATCCGAGGGGGCGTGAGCGTGAAGTGGCGCGGCGCGCGGGAAACTGGCATAAGGCGCCGCCCGGCCCCAAGTCAAATAATGTGAACGATCATGACTAACAAAGGGTGAAGCGTGGCCTTTCTCAAGGGTTTGGTGCTCGATCTCGACGGTACCCTGGTGGACAGCCTGCCGGATCTGGTGGCGGTCCTGAACCAGGTGCTGGGCGATTTCGGCGTCCCTGAGCTAACGGCGGCGGAGGCGAAGCCCATGGTGGGCGACGGCACCCCGAAGCTCGTGGAGCGAGCCCTCGCCGCTCGCGGCGTGACGCCCGACCAGATCAGGCCCGCCCAGTCCCGCTTCCTCACCCTCTACGAGGCTCGGCCGACGCGGCTGTCGCTCTTCTATACGAGCGCACCGGAGGTGCTGACCGAGCTCACAGGCGCCGGCTGGGTCTGCGCGGTCTGCACCAACAAGCCCGAGCGCGCGACCCGGGTCATGCTGAGCGAGCTCGATCTCGACCGCTTCTTCCGAGCGGTGATCACCGGCGATACACTGCCGCAGAAGAAGCCCGACCCCGCGCCGATGCGCGCCGCGCTTTCGGCGCTCGAGGTACCGACCCATCGCGCGATCGCCGTCGGCGACCACGCAAACGATCTCCTCGCCGCTCGCGCCGCGGGCCTGCGCGCGATCTTCGCGCGCTACGGCTACGGCGAGCTCACGCCGGACCTCCCGCGGCCCGCGGGGATCATCAACGCGTTCGCCGATCTGCCCCAGGCGCTCGCGCAGCTCCAATTCATCTGAGCCGCGACGACACCCGCCTTGACACCCGCGGCCCTTGCACCCTAAACCCTCGGGCTTCGGGCGCTTAGCTCAGCGGGAGAGCACACCCTTCACACGGGTGGGGTCGTAGGTTCAATCCCTACAGCGCCCACCATTTCTCGTTCGGTACCGCACGTCGGCGCCGCCCGATCCGTCGTTTCGCTGCAAGCCCGGCGCGCAGGAGACATTGGCGAAGCCCTTCGGGCCGGAGCAGCTCGTCGCGGCCGTGCGACGCGCGATCGGCTAGACCCATACCCAATGTTCTCTAGGGGGCGTAGCTCACGTCCTGCAGCCGGATCAGACCGTCTGCGTGGAAGCCATAGCCGTTGAGCTTCGCCGTCATCGCCTGGATGAGCGGCGGGTGATAGAGGTAGATGATCGGCCGGTCGTCGACGATCTGGTCGATCGCCTGGTGATAGAGCTTCTCGCGCTCCTCGAGGCTCTTGACCTCGGCCTGGCCCTTCAGCAGGAGCGATTCCGTGGTCTCGTTGCAGTACCGGGCATCGTTGGTCGGTGATTTGCAGCCGAGCAGCGTGTAGATGTTTCCATCGGGATCGACGCGGCCGCTCCAGCCGATCAGGCTCGCCTGATAGTCGCCCTTCGCTTCCTGCTGAAGCAGGGTCTGGAACTCCAGCGTCTTGAGCTTGATCTCGATGCCGGCCTCGGCCGCCATCGATTGCAGCATCTGCGCAAGCTGCGTCTGCTCGGAGGTGTTCACCACCATGAGCTCCAGGCTCGGGTGCGCGACGCCGCTCGCCTTCACCAGTGCCTTGGCGCGCTCGACGTCGCGAGGCTTCATCGGCCGATCGGGCGAATGGAAGACGTTGCCCACGGGCTGCGGCTGGTTGTCCGGCACGCCATATCCGCTGAACAGCACCTGGTTGATCGCCTGGCGGTCGAACGAGAGGTCGAGCGCCTCGCGGAGCTCCTTCGACTTCTGGAAGTCCGGATTGCCGCCGGTGCCGTTGGCGATGTTGATGGTGATGGCGTTGTACTGGATGCTCGGTCCCACGATCACCTTGAAGCGCGGATCGGACTTGAGGCCCGCCACGTCGCTCGCGAGCAGGCGCTCGGCGAAATCGAGCGAGCCCGCGCGCAGATTGGCGAGCCGCACCGCCGGGTCCGGAACGATGCGGAACTCGACCTTGTCGATATGAATGCGGCCCGCGTCCCAGTAGTTGGGATCGCGCACGAGCGTGATGTGGTCCTGGATCACGCGCTCCGCCATCTTGAAGGGGCCAGAGCACGCGGGCGCCGCGTCATAACCCGCGGGGTTCTGGAGCGCCTTGGGCGACGCAATGGTCCCGGCGCGGTCCGAGAGCTGTGCGATCAGCGGCGCGAACGGGTTCTTCAGATTGAGCCGCATGGTCAAGGGGTCGATCACGTCGACGCTCTCGAGCGCCGCCACCTCGGTCTTGCGCCGGCTCTCCGGCAAGTGCATGGCGCGGTCGAGGTTGAGCGCCACCGCGGCAGCATCCATGTCGGTGCCGTCCGAGAACTTGACGCCAGGGCGGAGCTTCATGGTGACGGCCTTGCCGTCGTCCGAGGTCGACCACGAGAGCGCGAGCTGCGGCACCAGATGCAGGTCCGGCGCGGCGTCGAGGAGCTTGTTGCAGAGGCTCATCAGGACGATGCGGCCGACGAAGCTGTAGGCGCGCGCGGGATCGAAAACGTCGGGGTCCTCCTGGAGCCCGATGCGGATCACGGATTCCGCGTGCGCACCGGCCGCCACGACGAGCGCGAGCACCAGACCGAGCGCAAATTTTCTAATGATTCCTGCGAGCATGACCGCTCCTCCCTTGTCGCGGGTTGCATTCTTCGTGGCGGGCCCCCGCATCGTCAAGCGACACGCCCGGCGCGGGGCAGCGCTCCGGATTCGGCTTGCCTCGCTGCTGCGGCTAGGGACTATGCTGCCGGCCTCCCACTCCCAACCAAGGAACCCCAGCCATGGCGTTCTCGATGTCCCGCGCGTCGATCCCGGTGTTCGAAATCGGTCTCAACGCGCTCTCGGCCAATTTGGACAAAGCCGCTGCCTTTGCGGCCGCGAAAAAGATCGATTCCGCGGTCTTGGTCAACATGCGGCTCGCACCCGACATGTTCCCGCTGTCGCGCCAGATTCAGATCGCGACCGACCAGGCGAAGAACGGCTCCGCGCGCCTCGCCGGCGTCGAGGCGCCGAAATACGAGGACAACGAGACCACGATCGATCAACTGAAAGCGCGGATCACCAAGACGCTCGCCTACATCAAGACGCTCGACGCGCGCCAGATCGACGGTGCGGCCGACCGCGAGATCAACTTCCCCCTCGGTCCCAACAAGGGGCAGATGAAGGGCGACGACTACCTGAACCACTTCGTGCTGCCGAACTTCTATTTCCACATCACGACCGCCTACGACATCCTCCGACACTGCGGCGTCGAGGTCGGCAAGCGCGACTTCCTCGGCAGCATCCCGCTCAAGATGGTCTGAGGCTCACCGGCACCTTTACTACTGTCGTCATGGCCGGGGTTGACTTGGACAAGCCCGGGCATGACGACATAAGAGGGATAGGATGGCGGCAGGCGGAGCGTCCCGTCGCACCGCCATCACCGCCCTTGCACCCTCCCCTCCGCTTGAGTATTGTCCTGGCACTCCGAAGCGGCGAGTGCTAGCAACTCGCCGTTTCCGTTTCCAAAACAAACACTTAGAGGAGAGGTTCTATGCGCTTCCGTCCTTTGCATGACCGGGTGCTGGTGCGCCGGGTGGAGCAAGACGAAAAGACGGCCGGCGGGATCATCATCCCCGATACGGCGAAGGAAAAGCCCCAGGAGGGCGAGGTCGTGTCGGCGGGCGCCGGCGTCCGCGGCGACGACGGCAAGATCCACGCGCTCGACGTCAAGGCCGGCGACCGCATCCTGTTCGGGAAGTGGTCGGGCACCGAGGTGAAGCTCGATGGTGAGGACCTCATCATCATGAAGGAGAGCGACATCCTCGGCATCGTCGAGGGCAAGAAGTCCTCCGTGAAGAAGGTCGCCTGAGGCGACCGCTAACAAGAGATCAGGAGAACATCCACTATGGCTGCTAAGGAAGTCAGGTTCAGCGGCGATGCGCGCGACCGCATGTTGCGCGGCATCGACATTCTTGCGAACGCGGTGCGCGTGACGCTCGGCCCCAAGGGCCGCAACGTCGTGCTCGACAAGTCGTTCGGCGCGCCCCGGATCACCAAGGACGGCGTCACCGTCGCCAAGGAGATCGAGCTCGCCGACAAGTTCGAGAACATGGGCGCGCAGATGGTCCGCGAGGTCGCGTCGAAGACCAACGACATTGCCGGTGACGGCACCACCACGGCGACCATTCTGGCCCAGGCGATCGTGCGCGAAGGCGCCAAAGCGGTGGCCGCCGGCATGAATCCCATGGACCTCAAGCGCGGCATCGACCTCGCGGTCGCCGCCGTGGTCGAGGACGTGAAGAAGCGGTCCAAGAAGGTCTCCACCAATGAGGAGATCGCCCAGGTCGGCACCATCTCCGCCAATGGCGAGACCGAGATCGGCGACATGATAGCCAAGGCGATGCAGAAGGTCGGCAACGAGGGCGTGATCACGGTCGAGGAGGCGAAGAGCCTCGAGACCGAGCTCGACGTCGTCGAGGGCATGCAATTCGACCGCGGCTACATCTCCCCCTACTTCATCACCAACGCGGAGAAGATGGTGGCGGAGCTCGAGAGCCCGTTCATCCTGCTCCACGAGAAGAAGCTCTCGGGCCTGCAGCCGATGCTGCCGCTCCTCGAGGCGGTGGTGCAATCCGGGAAGCCGCTGCTGATCATCGCCGAGGAAGTCGAGGGCGAGGCGCTGGCGACGCTGGTGGTCAACAAGCTCCGCGGCGGCCTCAAGGTCGCGGCGGTGAAGGCGCCGGGTTTCGGCGATCGCCGCAAGGCGATGCTCGAGGACATCGCGACCCTCACCGGCGGCCAGCTGATCTCCGAGGATCTGGGGATTAAGCTCGAGACCGTGACGCTCGACATGCTCGGCAAGGCGCGCCGGGTGCGGATCGAGAAGGAGAACACCACGGTCATCGACGGCTCCGGCAAGAAGAAGGACATCGAGGGCCGGATCGGCCAGATCAAGGCGCAGATCGAGGAGACCACCTCCGACTACGACCGCGAGAAGCTGCAGGAGCGGCTGGCAAAGCTCGCGGGCGGCGTGGCGGTGATCCGGGTCGGCGGCGCCACCGAGGTCGAGGTGAAGGAGCGCAAGGACCGGGTTGACGACGCCATGCACGCGACCCGCGCGGCGGTCGAGGAGGGCGTGGTCGCCGGCGGCGGCGTTGCCCTCCTCCAGGCCATCAAGGTGCTCGCCAAACTCAAGGGCGAGAACGACGACCAGCGGGTCGGCATCGACATCGTCCGCAAGGCGATCCAGGTGCCCGCGCGGCAGATCATCGAGAACGCCGGCGCCGACGGTTCCGTCGTGGTGGGCAAGCTCCTCGAGAGCACCGAGGCCAACCATGGCTTCGACGCCCAGACCGGCGAGTACGTCAACATGGTGAAGGCCGGCATCATCGACCCGACCAAGGTCGTGCGCATCGCCCTCCAGGATGCGTCGTCGGTCGCGGGCCTCCTCATCACCACCGAGGCGATGGTGGCCGAGAAGCCCGAGAAGAAAGCCGCGCCGATGCCCGGCGGCCATGACCACGGCGGCATGGGCGGGATGGACTTCTAATAACAATAACGCTTACGCAGGAACCTGG
>DATEGF010000304.1:0-13521 GCA_035280245.1 Allostellaceae bacterium | reverse complement strand
TGCCGGCGGCCGGCTCACGGTCGGGCCACGGAGCGCCGGGGCCCGCCCGGGCCCCGCGTGCTACGGCCACGGCGGGACAGAGCCCACCGTCACAGACGCCAACATCGCCCTCGGGCGGCTCGACCCCGCCTTCTTTCTGGGCGGTGCCATGGCGCTCGACGTGACGGCGGCGCGGCGCGCAATCGACGAGCATGTCGCCCGGCCGCTCTCGCTCGATGTCGAGCGCGCGGCCGAGGGAATCCTGACCGTCACAAACACGAACCTCGCGGCGGCGATCCGGTTGAGCCTGTTCGAGAAGGGCCTCGATCCCCGCGATTTCACCCTGTTGTCCTTCGGCGGTGCCGGCGGCCTGCATGCGCTTCCGGTGGCGCAGGAGCTCGGTATCTCCCGCGTGGTGTTTCCCAGCAACGCCAGCACCTTCTCGGCCTATGGCATGCTGCACTCGGAGATCGTGCATGACCTCGCGCGGAGCCGCGTGCTTCCCGCGGCTGCCGAGAGCCTTCCTGCGCTCTCCGAGGCCGCGCACGACCTCAGGCGGCAAGCCAAGCGCCTGTTGGAGCAGGACGGCCTCCCGCGTGAGAGCTGGGCCTTCAGCCTCTCCGCCGACATGCGCTACAACGGCCAGGCCTTCGAGCTCTCCATACCCTGGGGCGATGTCGATCCGGACGCGGCCCAGCTCGGGCTGCTGCTCAAGCGCTTCCACGAGCTGCATCAGGAGCGCTTCTCCTATTCCAATCCGAGCGACATCGTGGAAATCGTGACGCTCCGTGGAAGCGCAATCGGCCGGATGCCGCGGGGCGAGACCGTTCGAAGCGCGCGCGGAGCGGGTGAGGAAGCGATGACGAAGCGCCGCGTCTTCGTGGCGGGCGCCTGGCGGGAGATCACGATCTGTCGCGCCGGTGACCTCGCAAGCCAGATCGCCGGGCCCGCGATCATCGAAGACGACTACACGACGATCTTCGTCGCGGAAGGCTGGCGCTGCCGCCCGGGTGATCACGGCACGCTGGTCGCAATCCGCGACGAGGCGAATGGAGGCAAGGCATGACCTCGGACCCGCGGCGGCTTGGGCCGATCGAGCTCGAGATCCTCCGCAGCGCGCTGACGGCCGTGGCGGCCGAGATGGATGTCACGGTCTGGCGCACCAGCCGCTCGACCATCGTGCGGGAGCTTCTGGACTACTCGACCGCGGTGTTCGATCGCGACGGCTACAACGTGACGCAGTCTGCGCGCATCCCGCAGCATCTCAATTCCATGGGCTTCGGCTTTCGCACGATCGTCGAGCGCTTCCTGCCGCTCGACCAGTGGCGCGACGGCGACGTGGTGATCTCCAACGATCCCTATTGCGGTGGCCAGCATCTGCCTGACCTCCTGGCGTTCCGGCCGGTGTTCTCGAACGGTGAGCGTGTCGCGGTGGTGGGGACCCTTTGCCACCACCTCGACATGGGCGGCCTCGCCGCCGGCAGCTACGCCGCGACCGCGACCGAGATCTTTCAGGAGGGGCTGCGCATCCCGCCGCTCCGGCTTTACGAGGGCGGCCGCCTCAACGAGGGCGTGCTCGCGCTCATGAAGCAGAATGTGCGCAAGCCCGAGATCTTCTGGGGCGATCTGCAGGCGCAGCTCGCCTCGCTCGCGGTGGGCGAGGCGAAGATGCAGGCGCTCATCGCCCGCTATGGCGCGCCGACGATGGTCGCGGCCTGTGCCGAAATCCTCGACAGCTCCGAGCGCGCGATGCGCGCGATGATCGCGGGCCTGCCCGACGGCCGTTACACCTTCGAGGACTTCATCGACGACGACGGCATCGAGGATCGCCCGATCCGCGTCCACGCCGCGATCGACATCCGAGGCGACGCCATGACCGTCGACCTCTCCGGCAGCGGCCCGCAGGCGATCGGCCCGGTCAATGCGACGCTGGCGTCCTCGGCCTCCGCGGTCTGCTATTCGGTCATCGCGTGCGCCGACGAGACCGTGGCGGCCAATGCCGGGTGCTATCGTCCGATCAAGCTGGTGGCGCCGGAGGGGACCGTGGTCAATGCGCGGCATCCCGCGCCGGTGGCGCATCGCATGGTGGCCTCGCACCGGCTCGCGAACGTGCTCCTGGGCGCGCTCCACAAGGCGGCGCCCGACCGCATCCCCGCGGCCTACTACGGCACGAGCTACACCTGTACCTTCCAGTCGATCGACGCGTCCGGTGAGCGGCGCGTGCTGGTGGAGATCGAGATCGGCGGCGGCGGCGGCCATCCGCGCGAGGACGGCGCCAACGCCTATTCGCTCGGCATGCACAACAACGCCAACATTCCCGTCGAGATGATCGAGAGCGAGCGGCACATCTCGGTGACGCGCTACGGGTTGATCCCGGACTCCGGCGGCGCCGGACGGCACCGCGGCGGACTCGGCCTCTTCCGCGAGTGGCGCGTCGACTGCGCGGAGGCGCTCTTCACCGCGAGCCTCGAGCGCTTCAAGTTCCGCCCGTATGGGCTCGCGGGCGGCGGTGCCGGAAGGCTCGGGACGCTCACGCTGATCCGCGATGGCGAGCGGCGCGCGCTGCCGTCCAAGGTGAATAATCTGCGTCTCAAGCAGGGCGACATCATCCGCCTCGAGACCTCCGGCGGCGGCGGCTTCGGCGATCCCGTGGACCGGCCGCGCGCCGAGGTGGAGCGGGACGTGGCGCTCGGCTACGTGACGCGCGAGGCGGCGGAGCGCGACTATTTATCAGCTCACAGGGTGCTGGCCTAAGCAACCTGCGTCCTTCGACGCACTCGCTCCGCTCACTTGCTCACTCCACATGTCCAGATGAGGTGACCGGTCTCGGCGTATGTAAGAACGAGGGTCGCGCCGGGTGGTCCGGAGTTACGGTGACAGTGCGCTTAATTGACGCGCAGTTAGGTACTGTCACCGTAATTTACCAGTTAGGTGCACTGTCACCGTAATTCCCAACTCTTTGAGTTCTGGAATAGCAATACCAAAGTGCAATTTGAAGCATGTTGATCGAAACCCATGAAGAAATCTCTTTCCTGGACCCATGCAGACTGTAGCTCGAGGGGTGATCCATGACGAAGACAAAAGGCATGCCGCCGAAGAAATTTTCGGAAGAAGAAATTCGATCTGCAATCACGCTTATTAAAACAGAGCGAGCCGATGTGTGGGAGCGCTGGCGACAGCATGAGCTGAAAAACGAAGGATATAGAGATATCGATGCCGATCTCATGCACCTGATTAGAAAGCTTCACATTACCTCAAACCTGAATGAGATGACCGACCTCAAGTTTGAACTTCGAAAAGCTGTTCGCGTCGAATTGGGACTGTGGGTGCCAAAATCGTAAGAAACCGGAGGCAACAATGGGCGTAATCTTACTTGATGGGGCGACACTAATTAATTTGGCTCAATCACCTGGTGGCGTCGCGGGCCAGGTGGTTGGACCTGACCCGAGTGCTCACGAATTACAGTGAGAGTGCACTGAACTCGCTGAAACTCATCGCGGAACCTGCTCAGCCCCTGAAATGGCACGCCACCGCGTGCCCGCTCGTGCTCGCTTTCAACTCCGGCCGCTCTGTCGCGCAGAGCGGAAGCTGTTTGATCGGGCAGCGGGGGTGGAAGTGGCAGCCGGTGGGCGGGTTGATGGGGTTCGGGACCTCGCCTTGGAGCCGGATGCGGTCTCGCTTGGCCTTGGGATCGGGGATCGGCACCGCCGAGAGCAGCGCCTCGGTATAGGGGTGGAGCGGGTTGGCGTAGAGGTCCTGCGCCGCGGCGATCTCGACGATACGGCCCAAATACATCACGGCCACGCGGTCGCTGATGTGCTCGACCACGCTGAGGTCATGCGCGATGAAGACGTAGGTGAGGCTCAGCTGCTGCTGCAGGTCCTCGAGCAGATTGATCACCTGCGCCTGGATCGAGACGTCGAGCGCCGAAACGGGCTCGTCGCAGACGATGAGCTTCGGCTCGACGGCGAGCGCCCGGGCGATGCCGATGCGCTGGCGCTGCCCGCCCGAGAATTCGTGGGGGTAGCGGCGCATGTGGTCGGCCCTGAGACCCACGGTCTCGAGAAGCTGCACCACGCGGTCGCGATGCTCCCGCGCGGACTTCGCGAGGCCGTGAATGTCGAGCGCCTCGCCGATGATGGCGCCGACGGTCATGCGCGGGTCGAGCGAGGCGTAGGGGTCCTGGAAGATGATCTGCATGTCCCGCCGGAGCGCGCGGAGCTTCCCGATGTCGAGCGCCGTCACGTCCTGGCCCTTGAACCAGATCTGCCCCGAGGTCGGCTCGACCAGGCGGAGCAGGCAGCGCCCGGTCGTCGACTTGCCGCAGCCGGATTCGCCGACCACGCCCAGGGTCTCCCCGGGCGCCACGTCGAAGCTGATGTGATCGACCGCGCGTACGGTCTGGCTGCCACTGCGCAGGAACCCTCCCTTGGTGGAATAATGCTTCACCAGGTCGGTGACGCGGAGCAGGGGCTCGGTCACGGGCGCGGTTTCCCGATCATGCGAGCACGCAGGCGGCCTTGTGGCCGGGCGCCACCTCGCGAAGCGGCGGCTGCGCGGTCCAGCACGCGTCGATCACGAAGCGGCAGCGCGGCGCGAAGCGGCAGCCGACCGGCGGATTGAGCAGGCTCGGCACCACGCCCTTGATCGCCTCGAGCCGCGCCTTGTGGCCCGCGGCGCGGTCGACGCGCGGGATCGAGCGGAGGAGCCCCTGCGTATAGGGGTGGCGCGGATTCTCGAAGAGCTGGTCGACGCTCGCTTCCTCGACCACCAGGCCCGCGTACATCACCACGACCCGCTGCGCCGTCTCCGCCACCACGCCCATGGCGTGGGTGATCAGCATCATGGCCATGCCCAGCCGGGATTTCATCTCCTGCAGCAGGTCCAGGATCTGGGCCTGGATGGTGACGTCGAGCGCGGTCGTGGGCTCGTCGGCGATCAGGAGCTTGGGATTGCAGGCAAGCGCCATCGCGATCATCACGCGCTGGCGCATACCGCCCGAGAACTGGTGCGGATAGTCGTCGATCCGCCGCTCGGCGTCGGCGATGTGCACGAGCTTCAGCATCTCGACCGCGCGGTCCATCGATGCATTCCGGGACAAGCCCTCGTGCAGGCGGATCACCTCAGCGATCTGGTAGCCCACGGTATAGACGGGGTTGAGCGAGGTCATCGGCTCTTGAAAGACGATGCCGATCTCCTTGCTGCGGATCTCGCTCATGGCGGCACTGTCGAGCGGCACGAGGTCGCGGCCCTGCCACAGGATCTGGCCGCCCACGACCCGGCCCGGCGGCATGGCGATGAGCTTCAACACCGAGAGCGCGGTGACCGTCTTCCCGCAGCCGGACTCGCCCACGACGCCGACGGTCTCGCCGCGCATGATCTTGAGGTCGACGCCGTCGACCGCCTGCACCATGCCGTCGTCGGTCTTGAAATGCGTCTTGAGCCCGCGGATATCGAGCAGTGCGCCGTCGGTTGGGGCGATCGCGTCCACCGGCTGGTTCACATGACCTTGCGCGGATCGAGCACGTCGCGCAGGCCGTCGCCGATGAAATTGATCGAGAGCACCGTCAGGAAGATGGCGGCGCCCGCGAAGAGCGCCCAGTGCGGCGCGAAATCGAGATAGTCCTTGGCTTCGAAGAGCAGCCGGCCCCAGGTCGGGATGTCCGGCGGGAAGCCGAGGCCGAGGAAGGAGAGCGTGGATTCCGCGATGATGGCGTCGGCGACGTTGATGGTGCCCGCCACGATGACGGGGCCGAGGGCGTTTGGCAGGATGTGGCGCAGCACCTGGCGGAGCGTCGAGGCGCCGAGCGCCCGCGCCGCCTCGACGAATTCCTTCTCGCGGAGCGACAGGAACTGCGCGCGCACAAGACGCGCCACCGGCATCCAGCGGAAGCCGCCGATGACAGCCACAACGAGCACGAAGACGCCGCCTTCGACGCCAAGCACCGATTTGAGCGCGTCCCGGAAGAGATAGATGATCAGCAGCAACAGCGGCAGCTGCGGCAGCGACAGGAACAGGTCCGTGAGAAGCATCAGCGCGGCATCGACGCTGCCCCGAGAGATGCCGGCGACGGCGCCGATCGTCGTTCCCACCACGATCGAGACCATCATGGCCGCGAGGCCGACCGCGAGCGAAATGCGCCCGCCGTAAAGCATCCGCGCAAGAAGGTCCTGCCCGAGATCGTCGGTGCCGAAGGGGTGCACTGCCGACGGCACCTCCATGCGCGCGGTAAAGTCGATCTCGTTGATCGGCGTCCGCCAGAGCGTGGGTCCCAGCACCACCGCAAGGCTCATCGCCATCAAGACGATCGCGCTGGCGACGGCGAGCCGATGCCGCCGAAAGCGCCGCCAGGCGTCTCGCGCCAGCGAGACTTGCGGGGCGAGCTCTCGGCTCGCCGCGGCGTCAGCGGTAAGCGATGCGGGGGTCGAGCCAGCCATAGAGGATGTCTGCGATCAGGTTGAAGAGGATCACCAGGCACGCAAAAACGAAGGTCACGCCCATGATCACGGGCGTATCGTTCTGCAGGATCGAATTGATGAGCAGCGAGCCGATGCCCGGCACGCGGAAAATCTGCTCCGTGACGATGGCGCCGCCGAAGATCGCGGGTATCTGCAATGCCACCAGCGTGACCACGGGAATGAGCGCATTGCGGACGACGTGCCGGACGACGACCTTGCCCTCGCGCAGGCCCTTGGCGCGCGCGGTGGTCACGTACTCGAGGCGGATCACGTCCAGCACGGCGGAGCGCACGTAGCGCGTCCAGGAGGCACCCTGGAACAGGCCGAGCACCGTGATCGGCATGATCGCCTGGCGGAACTCCTCCCAGTACCAGCGCAGGCCGGTGGCGTTGAGATCGGAGCGGAAGACGAATGGCAGCCAGTCGAGGTGGATGCTGAACAGCAGGATGAACAGCAGCCCCGTGAAGAAGGTCGGCAAGGAGAAGCCGATGAAGGCGAAGGTGCTGGCGATCTGATCGAAGAGGGAATAGGGACGGGTCGCCGCGAATGTGCCGACCGGCAACGCGATCAACAGGGCCAACACCTGGGACAACCCGATCACGAAGAGAGTTGCCGGCAGCCGCTGCCAGATCAGCGTGTCGACGTTCACGCGGCTGACGAAGGAGAACCCCCAATCGCCCTGCAGCATCGCCAGGAGCCAGTGGAAATACCGCAGGAAGATCGGGTCATCCATACCGAACTTGGCGCGGAGCGCCGCCCGCACCTCCGGCGGCACGGCCGGGTTGCTCGCGAGCTCGCCGAAGGGGTCGCCGGGCGCCAGCGCCAGTATCGTGAAGAGCACGACGCTGATGCCGATCAGGCTCGGCACCGCGATCAGCAGGCGCCGGAGCAAATAGCGCGACATCTAGGGCTCCGCGCGCGCCGGCGCGGGCACGCCGCTCAGGCCTCGCGGTACCAGTCCGAGAGCATGAACGTGTCGTTGTCCCAGCCGCCGACGTTCGCCTTCACCTGGTTGTGGACGCCTCGAACGCCCGGACGATAGACGACCGGGATGACCGCCACGTCGCCGATGAGGAGGTCGTTCATCTTGATGAAAAGCTCCGCCCGCTTCACCGGATCAAGCTCACCCTCGGCCGCGCGATAGGCCTTGTCGTAGTCGTCGTTCCGCCAACGCACGACATTCTGCCCTTGCCATTTGTTCTCCTTGGTCGCCATCTCCCAGGAGGTGAACCGATTCATGAACAGCGCCGGGTCCGGCTCCGTCATTGAGGTCGTGAACATCTGGATGTCGGTGTAGAAGTGTGGGTAGGTATCGGGGTTGCCGGCATCAGACGAGAAGTACACCGACGCTGCCACCGACTTGAGCTCGACGTCGATGCCCGCCTTCTGGCAGGCCTGCTTGACGATGGCCTGGTTCTTCTGCCGGGGCTCGTTGATCGAGGTCTGGTAGACGAAGTGCAGCTTCTTGCCGTCCTTCTCGCGAATCCCGTCCGAGCCGCGCTTCCAGCCGGCGTCATCGAGGATCTTGTTAGCCTTGTCGATGTTGAACTCCCACTTGGTGTTCTTCGAGCGGAAGCGCGGCGGGTTGTTGAGGAAGTTCGCGGTCGCGACGCCCGCGCGGCCGTAGATGAACTTCTCCACCGAGCCGCGATCGACCAGGAGATTGAGCGCGTCGCGCACGGCCTTGTCGCTGAGGGTCGGGTGCTTGGTCTTGAGGCTCGATCTCTCGCCGTCGACCTCGGTCCAGGGATCGGTGAAATTGATCTGGATGTGCTCGATGCTGCCACCCTCGAGGACGATGACATGGCCCTTTCCGCCGGCCTCGAGCTTCCTCAGGATCTCGTCCTCGACCTGGAGGTTCCACGAGTAGTCGTACTCACCGCTCTGCAGCACCGCGCGCGCCGCGGAGACGGCATCGCCGCCGCCCTTCATCTCGACCGTGTCGAAGTGGGGCCGGTTCGCTACGTGGTAGTCCTTGTTGATCTCCGCGAGCACCACGTCTCCAGGCTTGAAGTCGACGAACTTGTAGGGGCCTGTGCCGACCGGCTTCAAATTGGCGGGGGCATCGCGCGACTTGTCGCCCTTGTAGGCCTCGAACAGGTGCTTCGGGAGGATCATGCCGCGCGTACCGACGAAGGGATCGGGCCAGAACGGCGTGGGCTTCTTAAAGAGCACCTTGATCGTATGGTCGTCGATCTTCTCGACCTGGATGTCCTTGTAGGTCGCGACGTCGTAGGTGGCGCTCGCGGGGTCCCCGGCGTATTGCCAGTTGAAGACGCAGTCGTCGGCGGTGAAGGGTTGGCCATCGTGCCACTTCACGCCCTGCTTCAATTTCCAAACCACCGACTTGCCGTCGTCGGCGAGACCGCCGTTCTGCTGGCTCGGGATCTCGGCGGCCAGGAAGGGCACGAGATTGCCGTCGGCGTCCCAGCCGGCGAGCGGCTCATAGAAGATGCGCGAGGCATCCTGGTCCTTGGTTCCCACCGCGAAATGCGGGTTGAGGAGCGTCGGCGCCTGCCACCACAGCAACTTGAGCGCTCCACCGCCCCCTGCCTTGGTGGGCTTGTAGGTGAATGCGGTCTGGCCCCAGGCGACGCCGGAATGGCTCAGCATGAGGCCCGCCATGGGCGCGGAGAGGCCGAGCGCCACCATCTTACGCACGAAGGCCCGTCGGGACATCCGGCCGTCCTTCACCCGCGCGATCATCGCGCGCAATGCTTGCTCTTGCTGATCCATGAGGCGCTCCCTGTTTTGCCGTTGCCCTGTGGTGCTCGTTATCCCGACCTCATCGATGGAGGCCGATTTGGGAGAACGCTAACACAATGAAAATAGGCCGGAAACCCAATTTGTCGGCGACCCATCACACCG
Organism: Allostellaceae bacterium; assembly: GCA_035280245.1. Lineage (GTDB taxonomy): Bacteria > Pseudomonadota > Alphaproteobacteria > ATCC43930 > CGMCC-115725 > DASZHJ01. The sequence continues at coordinate 4,215 of DATEGF010000304.1, read as the reverse complement.
GCATTGGAAGGTTTTACGGTGAGTGTGGCGAGAACCCGCTGACATAAATCCGTCATCGCGCTGAAACCTCGCCGTCGTCCGCGGGCGCTAGCTTCGCCCCACCGTGACCGCCGACGCGATATCAAGAGTGCGGAGCTCGCGCGTGGCCAAGCCCTTGCCGTCGGCCTCGGCACGACGAGGGTTGAAGCCGTTCCTGCTTCTGCTGCCTTCGCTGATCTTCCTCAGCGTGTTCACCTATTGGCCGGTGGCGTCGATCGCGGTCGATTCGCTCTTCGGCCGCCGGCTCGGCGAGAAGGTCGCGACCTTCTCGGGGATCGGGAATTACATCCGCCTCGCGAGCGACCCGAAATTCGCCACCGCCGCGCTCAACAACCTCGTCTACATCGGCGCGACGGTGCTGCCCTCGATCGTCCTTGCGCTCGGCTTCGCCTTGCTGCTGCAGCGGTCGAGCCGGTTCACCGCCGCGCTCCGTGCGCTCTTGTTCTTTCCGACCATCATCCCGCTGGTGGGCGCGGCGGCGCTCTGGACCTTCCTGTTCCTGCCGACGGTCGGTTTGATCGACTACTACATCGGTCGGCTGGTGCCGCTCTCCATCAATTGGCTGGGTGATCCCGACACGGCACTCGCCTCGATCGCGATGGTGACGGTTTGGAAGAACGCCGGCTACTACATGCTCTTCTACATCGCGGCATTGCAGACGGTGCCGCGGGAGCTGATCGAGGCCGCGCTCCTCGACGGTGCCGGCGCCTGGCAGCGCCTCCGGCACATCGTGCTGCCGCTGCTCGCGCCCACCACGGCCTTCGTCGCGGTGATCGCGGTCATCCAGGCGATCACCACGGTCGACCACGTCATCGTCATGACCAAGGGTGGGCCTGATGACGCCACCAATCTCCTGCTGTTCTACATCTTTCAGACCGCGACCGAGCTGCACGACAGCGGCAAGGCGGCCGCCGCCACCGTCGTGACCCTGGTCGCTCTCTTCGCGGTCTCGACCGTGGGGATCCGCGTGCTCGAGCGCGGCGGGCGTCATGCGAGTTAGATCGAGTCCCGCGATGGCCGCGGCAAGCGCCGGCGCCATCGGCGTCATCGCGCTGCTCTGGTCGGCACCGTTCCTTTGGATGGTGGTGGCCTCGCTCCGGCCCGACAGTACCGGCTCTCTCGACATCGCGTCGCTGATCCCCGCGTGGCCACCGTCGCTCGCGAATTTCCGCCTGGCCTGGGAGAGCGCGGATTTCCTGCTGAACTATGCGAACACGCTGATGGTCGTGGCGGGTACGCTCGCGGTGCAGCTCGTCACCATCAGCCTCGCGGGTTACGCCTTCGCCCGCCTCAGGTTCCCCGGCCGCGACCTCGTCTTCTACCTGTTCCTGCTGCAGCTCATGATCGTGCCGCCGGTACTGATCGTGCCCAATCTCAAGACGGTAACGCGGCTTGGAATCTACGACACGCTCTGGGGCGTCATGGCGCCCTATTGGGCCTCGGCCTTCGGCACGTTCCTGATGCGCCAGACCTTCCTCGGCATCCCCCGCGACTTCGAGGATGCCGCGGAGATCGACGGCTGCTCGCTGATTCAGATCTTGCGCTACGTCCTGCTACCGCTGGCGAAGCCGGCGCTCATCGCGTTCGCGATCGTGAGCGTGGTCTCGCACTGGAACGAGTTCCTGTGGCCGCTGATGGTGATCGACTCGCCGAGCCATCGAACGCTCACCCTCGGCCTCGCGAGCTTCGTCAGCAGCGGCGAGGGCGACGCCGAGTGGGGCGTGATTGCAGCGGGCACGCTCATCGTGAGCCTGCCGCTCTTCGCGGGCTTCATCGCCTTCCAGCGGCAATTCATCAACAGCTTCGTCATGTCGGGCATCAAATAGAGGGGAGAGACCATGACTTCATTGAGCCGCATCATGCTTGCCGGCCTCGGGGCGCTCCTGAGTGCCACCGTCGCCGCATCCGCCAAGACCACGATCGATTTCTATTTCCCGGTGCCCGTGCAGGGCGCGCTCGCGCGCGAGATGACGCGGATGGTCAAGGAATTCAACGACGCGAGCTCCGACGTCGAGGTGGTCGCGGCCTACACCGGCAGCTACGACGACACCCGCCTCAAGACTCAGGCCGCGGTCGAGGCCGGGAAGCCGCCGGCGGTGACGCTGATGTCCGCGAATTTCGTGCAGGAATTCGTGATCTCCGGCGAGATCGAGGCAATCGACGATCTCCTCGCCGAGAACGGCGGCGACCCCAAGACCTTCCTCGACGATTTCTGGCCGGCGCTCCGCGGCAATGCCACCGCCAACAGTAAGATCTACGCGATCCCGTTCCAGAACTCGACGCCGCTGGTCTACATCAACGTCGGCCACTTCAAGGAGGCGGGCCTCGATCCCACGAAGCCGCCGGCGACCTGGGCCGAGCTCGTCGATGCCGCCAAGAAGCTCACCAAGCGCGATGGCGACAAGATCACCCGCTACGGCTTCGAGATGCCGGGCTCCTACGACTATCTGGGTTGGCTGACCCAGGCCTTCACCATGTCGAACGGCGGGCAGTTCTTCAATGTGACCTCGCCCGGCGAAGTCTATTACGACCAGCCCTCGACACGCGGCGCCGTGCAGCTCCTGCACGACCTCGTGTTCACGCACAAGGTGATGCCGGAGGGCGTGATCGATCCGAACCAGGTCTCGTCGGATTTCTTCGCGGGCAAGGCGTCGATGGTGATGTTGTCCACGGGCTCGCTGAGCTTCATCCGCAACGGTGCGAAGTTCCCCTACACGGTCGCCTTCGTGCCGCGCAACGTCCGCAACGCCGTGCCGATCGGCGGCGGGTCGCTCATCGTCTTCAAGAGCATCACGCCCGAGCAGCGCAAGGCCGCCTGGAAGTTCGTGACCTACATGACCTCGGCCGAAAGCCTGGGCTCCTGGAGCCGGTTCACCGGCTATTTCGCGCCGCGCAGGAGCAGCTATGACCTGCCGGAGATGAAGGCCTTCGTCGCCGAGCATCCCGATGCGCTCATCGCCGTGCAGCAGCTCGCGTATGCCCAGCCGTGGCTTTCGACCTACAATGTCGTCGCCGTGCGCAAGGCGATCGAGGATCAGGTGCAGGCGGTGCTCAGCGGCAAGAAGCAAGCCGACGAGGCCGTGCGCGACGCCCAGAAGAACGCCGACGAGATCCTGCGCCCCTACAACGAGAAGATCGCCCATGTGAGCGGGTTCTGACCCTCGAGAGGCTCCGTCATGATCATCGTGCAGCTGAGCGATCTCCACGTCCGGCCGGCGGGCGTCTCGGCCTATGGCCGGGTCCCCACCAACGACATGCTGCGTGCGGCGATCGAAAACGTAAACGCGCTTCGGCCCCGGCCCGACCTGGTGCTGGCGACCGGCGACCTCGTCCACGCCGGCGATGTCGAGGAGTACGCCATGCTCCGGCAGCTCCTGGCCGAGCTCGAGATGCCGGTCTATCTCGTGGTCGGCAATCACGACGACCGCGCGAGCTTCCGCAAGGTCTTCGGCGACAGCGAGTACCTGCCGGGGAGTGGCGAATTCGTGCAGTACACGGTCGAGGATCACCCCGTCCGCCTGGTCGGCCTCGACACGCTGGTGCCGGGGCGGGCCGGCGGCGAGCTCTGCAAAGAGCGCCTCGCCTGGCTCGAGGCAGCGCTCGATGCCGAGCCAGACCGGCCCACCGTCCTCTTCATGCATCACCCGCCGTTCCGCACGAACATCGAGCACATGGACGTGATTGGCCTCGAAGGAGCGGATGCTCTTGGTCGCCTGGTCGAGCGGCATCCGCAGATCGAGCGCATCCTCTGCGGTCACCTGCATCGGTCGATCCAGGTGCGCTGGCGCGGCAGCCTCGCCTCGACGGCGCCCAGCACCGCGCATCAAGTGGTGCTCGACCTCCGGCCCGGCGCCGAAGGCACCTTCGCGATGGAGCCGCCCGGCTATCAGGTCCACGTCTGGACCCGCGAGACCGGCATCATCTCGCACACGGCCAACGTCGGGCGCTTCGACGGACCGTATCTCTTCTCCGACGACGGGACCGGCGGCGTCGGCTGAGCGGCGCTAGACCGGAGAAACCGCGAAGGATCGGGGCGCGGCGCCAGCCTGGTTGAGGCGCCACATTTCGAGATAGGCGGCCTCGAGATGCCGGGCGAGGCGCCCGGCATCGAAGAGCGGCGCGGTCGCGCGGTTCGCCTGCACGCGGGCGCGGAGCGCCGCGAGCCGCTCCGGGGAA
>DATEGF010000303.1:0-28521 GCA_035280245.1 Allostellaceae bacterium | reverse complement strand
AGACACCAAGACACCAAGATAGCTTTGCGGCTACGCCGCAGGCACGGCGCCCCCTGGCGCGCTCCAAAATCTTGGTGCCTTGGTGTCTTGGTGGTTCAAAATATTCCTTACTAACGCCCCGGCCCCAGGATGGCCTGGCGGCGGGCCAGGCTCTCGGCCGGCCACAGCTTCGCCATATCGTAATAGACCTCGAAGGCCGGCACGTCCGCCGGCAGCGTGATCCACGGCAGTTTCGAGCGCGTGAAGATGTGCGCGTCGGGCGGCAGCGCAGAGGCGTCGTCGAGCGTGCCCACGCGCACGAACAGCATCACGCCGCGCCGGCCGTAGTCGCTCCAGACCGCCGTCCGGCATTGGGGGCAGCGGTAAACGTCATGCGGCCGGCCGCTGTCGGTCGGCACCGGCACACACTCCGGCGCCCCCGCGAGCAGCGTCACGCGGTCGGCCTCGATGAGCGCATTCAGCACGAATGCGCTGCCGGTCTGCCGCTGACAATCGCGGCAGTGGCAGCAATTCACGAACATCGGCGCCGACGCGAGGCGATAGCGGACGGCGCCGCAGGCGCAGCCGCCTTCGAGGGAGTGGGTCATGGGCGACCTCCGGTTTTGGTAGTCCGCGCCTTCAAATCGTCGAGATATTCGGACGCGGGCGCCACTGCTGTGATCAGGAGATGGTCGCGCGCGCGGGTGCAGGCAACATAGAGAAGGTGGCGCTCGGTGTCGTAGACCTCTTGCAGATCGGCATCGTCACCTACGCTCTCGATGCGCTCCTGCAGAGGTAGCACTTCGTCGTCGCAGGCCATCACGGCCACGCCTCTGAATTCGAGGCCTTTGGCAAGGTGCATGGTGCCGATCGACAGGTGGCCCGCGATGGTCGCAACGTGCTCGTCGAGAATCTTGAACGCGAGTCCGGAGGCCCGGACGGCACTCTCGGCTCGTGGGAGCTGCGCCGCCGAGCGGACGAAGACGCCCACCTCATGTGGCTGCATGCCTTCGCGGATCCTGCCCTTCAGCCATTCGCCTACGGTGGCGGCCTCCTCGGTCTCGCTCGCGAGAACCTGGATGGTCGGTGGCGGGCCGTTGAAGACCGAGACCGTGTCGCCGCGGTACTCGGTGTTGCCGTCCACATCGGTCAGTTCCGGTCCGAGGAGACGATCCGCCTGCGTTCTGATTTGGTGGGACGTGCGGTAGTTGACGCGCAGCGTCCGCGAGCGGCCCCGAATATCGACGCCAAGGGATTTCCAGGAGAACGGCTGCTGGAAAATGCGCTGGCCGAGATCGCCGGCGAAGAACAGCGCATTCCGGCGCTTTCCACCCAACGCCGCGAAGAAGCGCAAATGGGCGACCCCGAGGTCCTGTGCCTCGTCGACCACGGCAAAGTCGAAGGGCGCTTTCCCACCCCGTGCCATGACACCCGCCAAGGCCGTGAACAGGGCCGCCTGAGTGATGAGATTGCGCGCCTTGAGACCGGTTCGCACGCGCTCGAAAATGGACCAGAGAATCTTTCGCTGTGCCTCCGGCAACCTCGTCTTGCGGCCGAGCCGGGCTACGTCTCGATAAGCTTCCCAGCTTTCGAGGTGCCAAGCATCGACGATCTGCTCCCATTCAGTGAGCAGGAAGTACAGGCTGAATTTGTGGCCGCCCACCGCCTGCGATGCGTCGCGCAGGAGATCCCGCACGGCGTCGCGACCCGCGACAGTCGCCGACCCGAACTGCGGCTTATAGAGGCGCAGCCCCAGCGCATCGAGCGAGTACACATCGATCCGCTCGGCGAGCCGCGGCTCATTGCCGACCAGACGCGTGAGCCTGGTGCGGAGCGCGCTGGCGAGCGTCTCCGAGAAAGTCGCGAGCAGCACGCGGCTGTCGGGATTGTTGCGGGCAAGATGCGCCGCCCGATGCAAGGCCACGATAGTCTTGCCCGTGCCGGCCGAGCCCGAGACGCGCGCCGGTCCGGAATAGTCGCGCTCCACCCATTGGCGCTGATCGGGATGGAGAAAGATCGTCCATTTCTCCCACGGAAAGTCGAGGGCGCGCTGCAGCTCCTCCACATTCGTCACGGTGCGGAACCGACGCTGCGCGTCGGGATGCTCGAACGGGTCTGGCACCTGCGCGCCTAGCGTGGGCACTGCCATATCCAACGTCATCGCGGCATGGACCTCGGGCTGCACCCTTGGCTTGCCGCCGGTTGCAAGCTCCAGCAGCGCTTCCGCGGCTTCGGCGGGCAAGTGATCCGCCAGCGAAAGCAAGCTGTCCTCGGTAGCGCGACGCACATCCGCCAGCCACTCCACCGGCACCCCATAGCCGAGCAACTGGTCATCGCCGACGTCGGCAAACAGCGGCGCTTGCGGTGTTGACGCCGGTGAGGCCGCTGATACATAGGTGGGCACCACGATTTCCTTGACCCTCTCGCGAATCTCCACGAACTGCGCCGCGCCCGTCGTCGGGTGCGTCTCCAGCTTGCGACGCTCCGCCCAGTCGTAAGCCTTGTCGTGATGGTCGACGTAGCAGAGCAGCAGGCTTCCCGCTGTCCGGTGGACGATGATGCGGATATCGGAGCTTACCCGCACGGACCAGAAATTCTTATCCTTTGCCCGGTCGAGCCGATGGAACTGCATGCCCGGGTTTGCGGGGTTGATCTGCAAGTCGAAGGCCGTGTTCTTAGCTGCCTTCTGCTCGTCGCCGGTGAGGCGACGGAGGCTATCCGTGAAGGTGTCCGCAATCCGAAACTCAGTAAAAGCCATAGTTCCGGGCGTTCTGGCCGTGCTTCCGGAGTGCCGGACGGCATTGACCGTCTGCCAGGCGATCAGCATGGACATCACGGTCGTCTTGCCCGCACCCGTCGCGAGCTTCAGCGCCAGCCGGCTCAGCTCGGGATTGTTGTCCTTGTTCGCGGCTTCCAAATGGTCGAGGAGGCGCTTCCCGTTTCGGGTCTGTGGTGCCACTTCCGTGAGCCAGATCGCGGTCTCCACTGCCTCGACCTGGCAGAAGAACGGACGCACGTCGCCGAACCGATGGTGTCGCCAATGCTGGAGCAGCCGGGCGGTCTCGGGCGTCACCTGCCACTGACTCGGATGCGGCAGCGCCCGCCACGCGTCCACGTTCTGGCGGACCTCGTTGATGATGGACGTGGGGTCGTATTGCTGACCCTTGCTCGACAGGCCCTTGCCCTCGTCGAACACCATCTCCGCCTGACCCGCGCCCTTCTTCTTCCGCTTCTTCGGCTTGGGGATGGGCGTGATGAACGCCGCCCGGCGGCGGGACGGCATAATGCGCTGGGTCGGTTGGCCGCTCGGATCAAGCTCCCAGTGCCGACGGGGATACTCGTAAGGCGAGTTCAGTATCGGATGATCGAAGAACGGATTGGATACCGTCACGGTGTCGGGCAATTGCCGCTCCCCTGGGGCAGGAGACCGAGGGTGGTCGCCGCCCTCCCCTGCACAATCTCTCGCCATCGAGTAGGCCACGCGGAAGAGGGGAAAATCAATCGATCCCGGCACGCGCCGGTGCCAGCTCCCTTGAAAGGCCGCCGACCCGGGACCACATCACTTCGGTCGTACGTTCTTTGCGTTTAAGCGGTTCGGGCGGAAGGTTGCCGGAAAAATGATTTTGCAAATCAGAGCCAAATTATCCAATTATATCAAAGGTGTAAGTCGTGCGAAAGCCAATTTTCCTGGCCGAAGCCAATTCCCCGCGCACCCCAAGGCTGCACGCTCCCGCGCACGCAGATGAAAATTACGAAACGAAGCCAAACCCTTTCGGAGAATCAATGGAGAAGGCCGTTTGGCTTTCCGAATTTTCGGCCGAAAAGCGCCCGTGACGCCCGATTTTCCCGTGGAAACACTCGAAAGCGCCGTCGAAACGCGTGGCTGGATCGACGCCGAGCGTCCTTCGACTCACGGCGCTGCGCGCCGTGGCTCAGGATGAGGCGACTTGGTTGATGCCATCGACAGCGAGCCCGACAACGGTCCTTATCCTGAGCCGCCTGCGCCCTTCGACACGCCGCCTTCTGTGCCGGCTCACGATGAGGGGGCGCGACCTCATGGTGGGCCTGTCGAACCACGAAGGACGCACTGTGCCCGCCGAGGCCGAGAGCCGCGCTATCCCCCGCCCGCGCGTCTCCGGAAATTCTCGATCGCGATGGCGTCGGTCTCGATGCGCTCGCGGCGGGTGGCGGCGCTCATGCGGAGGCGCTCGCGGGCGGCCTCGGCGACCTCGTAGCGCTTCAGCTCCTGGAAGGCCTCGGCGAGCGCGTCGCGCGCAGCCACGATCTGCTGCTCGGTCTCGGCCAGGGATTGCTCCAGCGTCTTCTGCCGCTGGAGCGCGCGGCGGATGTAGCCGGGGTAGACGTGGCGCGTCAGCAGATTGGTGCCGGCGGCCTGGCTCTCGGCCGCCCGCTCCTCCGCGAGCTTCACCAGCTCGTGGCGGAGCTTCTCCGCGAAGCCCTCGAGCTCCGCCACCTGGCGGCGCCGCTCGTCGACTTGCCAGCGGTGGAGGCGGATCAGGGTATCGAGCGTCTCGGTCATGGCTTGGGCAACGCGGCGAGGATGCTTTGGAGCTCGGCGTAGCCCTGGCCAAGCTCGGCGCGCTCCTCGCGCGCCTGGGAGAGGAACTTCTCGATCGCGGGATAGTATTTGATGGCCTCGTCGACCTTGGCGTCGCTCCCCTTGCGATAGGCGCCGAGGCGGATCAGCTCCGCCATGTCCTCGTATGTCGCGAGGTATTGGCGCGCCTGGGCGACCAGCGCGTTCTCCTCGGGCGCGTTGCAGCCGGGCATGGTGCGGGAGATCGAGCGCAGCACGTTGATCGCGGGATAGCGGCCGCGCTCGGCGATCGCGCGGTCGAGCACGATGTGGCCGTCGAGGATGCCGCGCACGGCATCGGAGATCGGCTCGTTATGGTCGTCGCCCTCCACCAGCACCGCGAAGAGGCCGGTGATGCTGCCCTTGGCCGTCCCCGGCCCCGCGCGCTCCAGGAGCTTCGGCAGCTCCGCGAAGACCGTGGGCGTATAGCCCTTGCTGGTCGGCGGCTCGCCCGCGGAAAGCCCGATCTCGCGCTGCGCCATGGCAAAGCGCGTGATGCTGTCCATGAGGCAGAGCACGTCGCGGTCGCGGTCGCGGAAGAACTCGGCGAGCGCCATGGTCATGTAGGCGGCCTGGCGGCGCATCAGCGGCGATTCATCGGAGGTCGCGACCACCACCACGCTGCGCTTCAGGCCCTCGGGGCCGAGATCGTCCTCGAGGAATTCCTGCACCTCGCGGCCGCGCTCGCCGATGAGGCCGATCACCGTGCAGTCGCTGGTGGTGTAGCGCGCGAGCATCGAGAGCAGGATCGACTTGCCGACGCCGGAGCCGGAGAAGATCCCCATGCGCTGCCCGCGGCAGCAGGTGAGAAAGGTGTTGATGGCGCGCACGCCGATATCGAGCTTGCCCTGGACGCGCCGGCGCAGATGCGCTTGCGGCGGCCGGCTGCGGAGCGGATAGGCCTTCGGGCCCATGGGCAGCGGGCCCTTGCCGTCGAGCGGCTCGCCGAAGGCGTTGATGACGCGGCCGAGCCAGCCATCCGTCGGGTGGATCGCGGGCACCGAGGCCAGCACCTCGGCCTTGCAGCCGAGGCTCACGCCTTCGACCGCGCTGAACGGCATCACCAGCGCGCGCCGGTCGCGGAAGCCCACGACCTCGCAGGGGACGCGGCGGTTGTCGCGGGTGACGATCTCGCAGCGCCCACCGACCGCGAGGCTCTGCGGCACGCCGCCGATTTCGAGCAGAAGGCCGGATACGCCGGTCACGCGGCCGTAGCGGTGGTACTCGGGGATCTCACGGACTTCATCGAGAAGACTGGCGAGATCCAAGGCGCACTCCTCATGACCGCCGACGGGAGCCCGCGTCAGACCAGGGGGTCGCGGGCGCCAATATCCTGGCAAGCTTGGTTTAAGGTGACGTTAAACCGGGCGGTTTTCTCAAATGCCGCGGCGGCTTGCGCGGGGGAAAGGACGCGCGGACCGCCGCCCATCCCGCAGATGGGCCCCACCGGAGTCGCGCGGATTTCAGCCGCCCGGCGCAATCGCCGGGGATTGCCGGGTTGTGAAAGGCCGCGGTTCTGCGCGGGTTTGGTTAGTGCGCAATTAACACGTTGTTAACCTCGGCCAGTAAGAATAGTTAAACCGGCAGCCGACGGGCAGAAGGGGACTGCGGCGCCACAGAGCGGAGGATCTTATGCGGGTGCTTCTCGTCGAAGACGATTCAGCGACCGCCGCCAGCATCGAGATGATGCTGCGGGCAGAGAACTTCATCGTCGATACCACCGATCTCGGCGAAGACGGCCTGGAGATCGGCAAACTCTACGACTACGACATCATCATCCTCGACCTCATGCTGCCGGACATCGACGGCTATGAGGTGCTGCGCCGGCTCAGGGCCGCGCGCGTCCGGACGCCGATCCTGATCCTCTCGGGGCTCTCCGAGCTCGATCACAAGATCAAGGGCCTCGGCTTCGGCGCCGACGACTTCCTCACCAAGCCCTTCGATCGCCGCGAGCTGATCGCCCGCATCCAGGCGATCGTGCGCCGCGCCAAGGGCCACTCGGAATCGGTGATCCGGACGGGCAAGCTGCTGGTCAATTTGGACAGCCGCACCGTCGAGGTCGACGGCGCCCCGCTCCGCCTCACCGGCAAGGAGTACGGCATCCTCGAGCTCCTCAGCCTGCGCAAGGGCACCACCCTCACCAAGGAGATGTTCCTCAATCATCTCTACGGCGGCATGGACGAGCCCGAGCTCAAGATCATCGACGTCTTCGTCTGCAAGCTCCGCAAGAAGCTGAGCCAGGCGACCCAAGGCGAGAACTACATCGAGACCGTCTGGGGCCGCGGCTACGTGCTGCGCGATCCCGCGCCCGCCGAGGCCGGCGCCGAGCGCAAGCTCGCCAAGGTCTGAACCCCTTTACGCGTGGACGACGAGGCTGGGGCGGGTCTTCAGACCCGCCCTTTCCTTTTATGCGAGACGGTGAAAGGAAGGGTTGAACCACAAAGACACCAAGGCACCAAGAGATCGGAAAACCAGTGAGATCGAGTTTCGAGCGGCGAAGCCGTTAAACTTCACCTTGGTGTCTTGGTGTCTTGGTGGTTCAAACTTCTTGCGGCTTCGCCGCACACTCGACTAGCCGACCGCGAGGCGTTGCTGCGGCTGGGCGACGGCGGTCGGGCAGTAGACGCCGCGGTTCTCGGGCGCCGCCTGGAATTTGTCGCTGATGCCGAGCACGGTCTCGGCGCCGCCGAGGAAGAGGTAGCCGTCGGGCGCGAGGATGCGGCTCATCCGCTCGAGCACCGTGGTCTTCGTCGGCTGGTCGAAATAGATCAGTACGTTCCGGCAGAAGATCACGTCGAAGCCGCCGAGGCTCGAGGGCTCGTCCAGCAGGTTGAACATGCGGAAGCGGACGCGGCGGCGGAGCGCCGGGTCGATCAGCCAGCGCTCGCCCTGCTGCTTGAAGTACTTCACCAGGTACTGGATCGGCAGGCCGCGCTGCACCTCGAATTGCGAGTAGAGGCCGGCCTGCGCCCTCTCCAGGATCTCGGTCGAGAGATCGGTCGCGACGATGTCGACGGTCCAGCCCGCGAGCTTCGCTTGGCTCTCCGCGAGCAGCATCGCGAGCGTATAGGGCTCCTGCCCGCTCGAGCACGCGGCGCTCCAGATCCGGATCTGCCGGCGCGCGGCGCGCGCCTTCATCAGCTCGGGCAGCACGAAGCTCTTGAACTGCTCGAACGGCTTGATGTCGCGGAAGAAGAAGGACTCGTTGGTCGTCATCGCCTCGATGACGTCGCGCACGAGATCGCCGGTCGGGCGCGCGCGCACGGCGGCGACCAGCTCGTCGACCGATTTCAGATCGCGCTTGCGCGCGACCGGCAGCAGCCGGCTCTCGAGCAGATAGGCCTTGTCCCGTGTGAGCACGAGGCCCGAGCGTTCCTTCAGCAGTTTGCAGAGGAAGTCGAACTCGTCGCCGGTCATGCCGCGCCTCGGCCAGCGATCCGCGCGATAAACGGACCGAGCTCGTCGATCGGCAGCACCGCGCTGCAGAGACCCGCTGAGGCGACCGCGCCCGGCATGCCCCAGACGATGCTGGTCTTCTCGTCCTGCGCCACGACCGCGGCCCCCGCGGCAACCAGCGCCTGCCCGCCCTTCAACCCGTCGGATCCCATGCCCGTCAGGATCGCGCACAGCACGCGGCTTCCATAGACCTGCGCCAAGCTGCGCAGCATCGGGTCGACCGACGGCCGGCAGAAATTCTCGGGCGGCTCCTTGCTGAGCCGCAGGTGCCGCTCCCTGCCCTGCCCTTCCACCGTCATGTGATAGTCGCCGGGCGCGATATAGACGCGCGACGCCGCCACCGGCTCGCCATCGGTCGCCTCGGCCGCGCCGAGGCCGGTGAGCCGCACGATGTGCTCGGCGAGGATGGTGGTGAAGGTCGCAGGCATATGCTGCGTGATCAGGATCGGCTGCTTGATGGGGCCCAGCGACTTGAGAAGCCGGAACAGCGCCTGCGGACCGCCGGTCGAGGAGCCGATCGCCACCACGTCGGGCGCCCGACCGCCAGCAGGCATCGGCCGCAGGCGAATCTCGCCGATCCGCGCGACCGCCGCCGAAGCCTGCGTCGGGCCGGTCCCGCTGCGCCGGGCCGGCATCGGCATGGGCTCGCCGCGCGATTGCCGGCGCGCCTGCGCCAGGCCTTTCACCTTGCCGATGAGCTCGCGCTTGAACTCCTCGGCCGTGGTGAGGGCCGACGAGCCGGGCTTGGTGACGTAATCCGCGGCGCCGAGCGACAACGCCTTGAGGCTCACCGTCGCCCCGCGGCGGGTCAGCGTCGAGGCCATCACCACGGGGATGCCGGGCTTCGCGGCGATGATCTTCGGCAGCGCCGTCAGCCCATCCATCACGGGCATCTCGATGTCGAGGATGACCATCTCGACGTCGTGCCGCTGCAGCGCGTTGAGCGCCTGCTGGCCGTCACCCACGGAGGCCACGACGGCAAGGTCGGGGTCGGACTCGAGCGAGCGCGTCAATAACCCGCGGATCACCGCGCTATCGTCAACCACCATGACGCGGAATGGCGCCACCGATCGGGCTCCCGGGCGCACTCCCGCGACAGGGGACGGCGCCGCGGCGGGGGTCACAGCAATCCCACCTGCGCGAACTTAGTCTGGATGATGTCGCTGTCGAACGGCTTCATGATGTACTCGTTGGCGCCCGCGCCGATCGCCTGCTGGATATGCGCGAGGTCGTTCTCGGTCGTGCAGAACACCACGACGGGCGCGGTGCCACCGGTTGTGCCGCGCAGCTTGCGCAGGAACTCCAGCCCGTTCATCACCGGCATGTTCCAGTCGAGCAGGATCACGTCCGGCATGTGCTGGAGGCAGGCTTCCATCGCGAGCTTGCCGTCGGCCGCCTCCTCGATCGAGAAGTGCAGGTCCTCGAGGATTCGACGCGCGACTTTTCGCACGACCTTCGAATCGTCGACGATGAGACAGGATTTCATGCCGTGGTTCTCCTTGGCCTATCCCGATCCGCTGCCTTAGGCCGCGGCGGCGCGCGTGGAAAAGTCGAGCAGTTTCGCCACGTCGAGCACCACGAGCAGGCTGCCGGTGAGGCGGTGAATTCCGGCGGACACCTCGCGCCAGGTCGGGTCGAGCGTCGCGGGATTGCGCTCCGCGTCGCTGACATCGAGGCTCAACACCTCGCCCACGCCGTCCACCAGCAGGCTGTAGAGCTCGCCCCCGTGATCGACCACGACGCTCATGACCTGTTTACCTTCAGGCCGCGGCGGCAGCCGGAGCCGGACGCGGATATCGATCGCGGTGACGATCCGGCCACGCAGGTTGAGCGAGCCCGCGACCTCAGGCGGCGCCAGGGGAATGCGTGTGATGCGCTGGCTGCCCAGCACGTCCTGCACCTGGAGCACGGGAATTCCGAACACCTGATCGCCGATGGTGACCGAGACGAAATCGCGATGATCCGCGGCTCCGCTCACCTTGCCGTACGCCGCGCCGGCGACACTCACATCCTTGCTCATGCGGCACCTCGTGCTTGGCTCAGCGTTTCCGACAGGCTGTTGAGCAAGGCCTTGCGGTCGAACTTCGCGACGTAGTCGCTGAAGCCGGCGGCGCGGCCACGGTCGAGGTCCTTCGGAGTGGCGTGAGAGGACAAGGCGACCAGCGGCGTCTGCTGCCAGCGGCCGGCCTTGCGCACGGCGCTCGCGAACTCGAAGCCATTCATGCCGGGCATCTCGATGTCACTGATGATGACATCGAAGTCCTCGCCGGCCTCGCAGAGGCCGAGAGCGCGGTCGCCGGAGTCGACCGTGGTCACGCTGTAGCCCGCGACCGTGAGCAAGGGCGTCAGCAGATTGCGGAAGAACGGGCTGTCGTCCACCAGCAAAACGCGCTTCGCCTTCTGCCCGTTACCGAACTCGATGTCCGTCTCGGCATGGAACCAGTCGCGGAAGGCCTGCGTCAGGTAGAAGCCGGCATCGATGATCTCGGTCGCCTTGCCCGCCACGATGGCGCTGCCGATCAGGCCGGGCCGATCGGCGCTTAGCTCCACCGCGAGGTGCTCCTCGACGATGTCGACGATCTCGTCGACCGCCAGGCCCATGCTGCGGTCCTGGTCGGCGAAGACCAGGATCGGCTGGCGGCCCTCGGTGCGCATCTGGTAGCCGGGATCGGTGAACACCAGCGGCATCAGCTTGCCGCGGTACTGCACGACCGGCTTGCCGTTCGACCGCTCGACCGCCTTGACGTCGATCTCCTCGAGACGCGCGATGAGTGCCAGCGGCACGGCTTTCTGGCTGCCGTCGCCGGCGCGGAACAGCAGGAGCGTCGTGCGGTCCTCGCGGACGCCCGAGCGCGCTGTTACCTCGCTGCGATGCGCCTGCTCGCCGACGGTGATCTCGCCCGTGGCCGCGGCGATCCCGTTGGGATCGAGGATCATGATCACGCTCCCATCGCCCAGGATCGTATTGCCCGAGAACATGCTGATGTCGCGCAGGATCGGCGCCACCGGCTTCACCACGATCTCCTCGGTGTCGAACACGCGATCGACGATGATGCCGAAGGTATAGGTGGCGACCTGGGTCACAACGATGTAGGTTTCGGCCCCCGACTTGGGCTTGCCGAGGTTGAGCAGGCTCTGCAGCGACACCAGCGGCAGCAGGCGGTCGCGCAAGCGAAGCACCGGCGTGTCGTTGATGCGCTCGATGGTATGCTCGGAGTTGGCGGCGGCGCGCACCAGCTCGACCACGCTGATTTGCGGGATCGCGAAGCGCTCGCCCGCGCACTCGACGATCAGCGCCGAGACGATCGCGAGCGTGAGCGGGATCTTGATGGTGAAGGTCGAGCCCTTGCCGCTCTGGCTCTTCATCTCGACAGTGCCGCCGATCTTCTCGATGTTGGTGCGCACCACGTCCATGCCGACGCCGCGGCCGGAGACGCTGGTGACCTTGGCGGCGGTGGAGAAGCCCGCCTTGAAGACGAACTGCTGGATCTGCTGCTCGGTCATCGCAGCGAGGTCCGTCTCGGTCGCGAGACCGCGGGACACCGCCTTCTTCTTGATCTTCTCGATGTCGAGGCCGCGCCCGTCGTCGGCGATCTCGATGATGATGTGGCCGCCCTCGTGGAAGGCGTCGAGCGTGATGGCGCCGGTCTCGGGCTTGCCCTTGGCGACCCGCTCGGTCGGCAGCTCGATACCGTGATCGGCGGAGTTCCGCACCATGTGGGTGAGCGGATCCTTGATCAGCTCGAGCACTTGGCGGTCGAGCTCGGTCTCGGCGCCATGCATCCTGAGGTCGATCTTCTTGCCGAGTTCATGGCTGAGATCGCGCACGATGCGCGGCAGCTTCGCCCAGGCATTGCCGATCGGCTGCATGCGCGTCTTCATGACGCCTTCCTGCAGCTCGGTGGTGACGTGCGAGAGGCGCTGCAAGGGCGCCCCGAACTCGCTGTCCTTCTGGCTGCGCAGGATCTGCATCAGCTGGTTGCGGCTCAGCACGAGCTCGCTCACCATGGTCATCAGATTCTCGAGCAGGTTGACATTGACGCGGATGCTTTGCGCCGCGATCGCGGACTCCTTGCTCTCCTCGGCACGCACGGGCGGCGGTACCTCGGACTCCTCGGCCTCGGCCGGAGCGACGACCGGCGTCTCCACGACCGCGATTTTCTCGACTGGCGGGACCGGCGCTTTCACGCTCTCGGATTTCGCCGCCTTCGACCTGCTCTTGGATTTCCCGGAGATCTTGGGCGCGGGTTTGGCGGGCGCGCTCGGCTGCTCGCCGCTCGCGAGCTTGTTCAGGCGCTCGATCAGATCGCCATCGCTCCCCGCGGGCTCCGCCTCGGTCGATTCCAGAACCGCCAGGATCGCCTTGATGCCGTCGAGCGACTCCAGAACCAGGGTGACCGCGGCGGGGTTCACAATCAGCTCGCCATCGCGGATCTTGCCGAGCACGTTCTCGGAGGCATGCGCCAGCGTCTCGAGCCGCGGCAGCCCGAGGAAGCCGCAGGTGCCCTTGATGGTGTGCACCAAGCGGAAGATGTTTCCGAGCAGCTCGGGGTCGTTCGGATTTTGCTCGAGCTTCACCAGCTCGCTATCCAGCACCGAAATGTTCTCATTCGTTTCGGTGAGGAAATCGCGGAGCAGATCGTCCATTTTTCCCTGATCCTCGGCGGCAAGCGAAGCGCGAGCGCAGCCGGACGCACGCACCTGCAAGTGCCTGAAATATGCCGAATAGTCATTAAAGAGCGGTTAGCACTACCGGCTGGGCCTGGGCCGCCGGATGGCGCGTCCGTTAGCGCTCGGATGCGACGAGCATCGCTCGGCTTGGACCACTCTCGGAAAGGGTCGCGGCCACCCCCAACTGCTCCGCGAACTTGGCGGTGACGTGGCCGTGGATCGTCCGCGAGGTGAGCTCCGTGGCACTCACTCCCCCCGCGAGGGCCGCGACGACATCCTTGTTCACCAGCACCGCGTCTCCGGACGCCTCGACCTCGAGGCCGGGTGCGGCGGTGCCGGCGGAGCGGAGCGCGATCCGGCCGCCGCGCGGCAGCATCTCCATGGCGACGACCGCGAGATTGCAGGCAAGCCGTTGCCACTCCGAGGAGAGAGTCGAGACAGCGGCCTCCCAGTCGGCCGTGACCTTGCCGCCCTCCAGGAAGGCCATCAGGAGCTCCCGCGGGGTGACGCCCGAGGCCGTGGGCGCCGTGCCATAGGCGAAGCGATAGAACTGCAGCCGGCGCGAGGCCGTGCGCGCGCTCTGTCCGATGAGCTGGATCGCCTGTTTCACGAACTCGGGATCGTCCTCGTCGAGCAGCTCGACGCCGTTGCCGATGGCGCCGACCGGGCTCACCATCTCGTGGCAAAACCGGGCGCACAGCAGCTCGAGAACACGAAGCTCGATCATGGATGCCTTCCGACGCGCGTTTGGGTGCGTCGCTTGTCGCGGACTATAATGATCGAAGGTCGATCCTGACAACAACCGTGGGAGCCACCGCTGAGCGACCGGCTGGTACCAGGCACGCGCGTGCGCCATCCCGGCGAGCCCGACTGGGGCGTGGGCCAGGTGCAGTCGGCGATCGGCGACCGCGTCACCGTCAACTTCGAGCACGCGGGCAAGCGCCTCATCAACACCGCGGTCGTGACGCTGGTCACCGTCGACGAGGATCGGAGCCCACACCACCACTGACCCCTTAGGAGAACGTAGATGAAGCTCTTCGATCTCACCGGCCGCGTGGCGCTGGTGACGGGCGGCAACGGCGGCATCGGCCTCGGCATGGCGCGCGGGCTCGCCGCGGCGGGTGCCGCCGTGATGATCGCCGGCCGCAACACCGCAAAAAACGCCGCGGCCGTGCGCGCGCTGACGGAGCTCGGCGCCAGGGCGTCGTCGATCGAGGCCGAGCTCACGCGGGAGGCCGATTGCCGCGGCATGGCGGAGGAGACCGCCCGTCGGCTCGGCGGACTTCACATCCTCGTCAACAACGCCGGCACCAACATCCGCAAGCGCCCGGAGGAGTACACGCTCGCGGACTGGCACACCGTGATCGATACCAACCTGACGAGCGCGTTCCTTGCCTCGCAGGCGGCCTATCCCGAGATGGTTCGGGCAGGCTTCGGCAAGATCATCAACATCGGCTCGATGATGTCGCTGTTCGGCGGCGTCGCGCATGCGGCCTATGGCGCGAGCAAGGGCGGCCTGGTGCAGTTCACGCGCTCGCTCGCGGTCTCCTGGGCGGAGCAGAACATCCAGGTGAACGCGGTGCTGCCAGGCTGGATCGACACCGACCTCACGAAGCGGGCCCGGCGCGAGATCGAGGGCCTGCACGACCGCGTGCTCGCGCGCACGCCAGCGGCGCGCTGGGGCGAGCCCGCGGATTTCGCGGGCATCGCGGTATTCCTCGCGAGTGCGGCATCGGATTTCGTGACGGGCGCCGCCATCCCGGTCGACGGCGGCTATTCGACGCTCGGCTAGCTCGCCGCCGCCATCGGCATCGAGCCCAGCGCCTGCAACGCATCCTCCGCGACCACGCGGTTACGGCCGTCGCGCTTGGCGGCGTAGAGCGCGCTGTCCGCGCGCTCCACGAAGTGGTTCAGTGACTCGCCTGGCTCGTAGCGGGAGACGCCGATCGAGACCGTGATGCCGCCGATGGCCTCGCCGGTATCCTTCTTGACCAATTTGCGCACTGCAAACGAGTGACGGATCTTGTTGGCGAGCCTGACGGCGTCGGCGATCACGGTCTGCGGCAGGATCACCGCGAATTCCTCACCGCCATAGCGGGACGCCAGGTCCTGGCCCTTCACGTTGTCCATCAGCGTCTTCGCCACCAGGCGCAGAGCCTGATCGCCCATCTGGTGGCCCCAGGTGTCGTTAAAGCGCTTGAAATGGTCGATGTCGAGGAACAGGAGCGACAACTCCGCTCCCGACTCCATCGCCTGCCGCGCCGCCTCGCGCAGGCCGGTGTCGAAGGCCTTGCGGTTGGCGATGCCGGTGAGCGCATCGGTGAGCGCCTCGCGGCGTAGACCATCGAGCCGGTCGCGCAACGTGCGGATCGTTTGCGAGGATGTGCTGACCTGGTTGTCCAGTAGCTCCATCTTCTTCTGCATCGTCGCGGTCTCTTCTAGGAGCCGCTTGACGAGGATCGTCACGGTGTCCGGCGCCGGATCGGCCGCGATGCCGCCGCTGATCTCGGTCAGCGTTGCGTTGTATCGGCTGGTGCTCCTGCCGGCGTCGCCCAGGTTGGAGACCAGTTCCGAGAGTGTCTCCTGCACCCGCGCCATGCCCGCGCGCAGCTCGTTCTGCTCGCGCCCCAGCGTGAAGAACCGCTCATAGATCTCGTCGTTGACCCTGTCCGTGAAGGACTGCTGGTTCGAGGTCAGGATGTCGATCGCGCGCCGCAGATCCGGCGCCTTGCCGGTGTGGTAGGCGTACCACACGCAGAAATTCGTGGGCACCGGCCGGACGGAGAGGCTCTCCATGCGCTCGATGGCGGCTTTCGCGTGTTCGCGAGCCTGTTCCAGGCTCTCGTCGCTCACATACATTGAAGGGTGCCCCTCTAGGTGCGGCTCGCCCCGCTCACACGTTCTCGCGTGATCGGCGACGGGTGCTCGGGTTGCGAGACCCTCACACGATTTGATTAACCGTATGCGGTAATGATTGAGGGACCGTTAGCGCAACCGCCGATCAATCCCGTAAGCGTATCCCTCCAAAGATCGGTGCCGCCGACGATCTCCGAGCCCGGGAGGAATCCGCGAAGAAGGTAATTCGCCGCTCAGTTCGCGAGCTCGGCGCTCGCGACCAGGAGCCGGGCCGCCTCGAGGTCATCCTGGTCATTAGTATTAAAGAACGGATCGACCTCGCCGACCGGGAAATCCACCACTGCGAGAGAATACCGCGCGGTGAAGGCGTCGACCTTGCGCACGCCCTCCTCGACGATGGCGCGGCGGAGCGCCTCGCGGATGCCGAGCGGCCAGATCCCGAACACGGGATGCGCGCGGCCGAGCGAGGCCGCCGCCGCAAGCTCGTGGCGCCCGTCGAGCGCCGCCACTAGGCGTGGCACGAGATCGCGCGGGAAGAATGGCGCATCCGTGGCGAAGCTCGCGACATGGGTTGCACGCGGCACCGACACCGCCGCCCAATCGAGGCCCGCGAGCACGCCCGCGAGCGGACCCGGAAATCCCGCGACGCCATCGGGCACCACCGGAAGATCGAACGCGGCGAACCGCGCGGCATCGCCGTTGGCGTTGAGTACCAGCGCACTCACCTGGGGACGCGCGCGCGCGATCACGTGGGCGAGGATCGGCCGGGCACCGAGCGGCAGCAGGCTCTTGTCGCCGCCACCCATGCGGCGCGATTGACCGCCCGCGAGCAGCACGCCCGCGATGGTCACGCGACATCCTCCTCGACGCTGGCCTTGCGCCGGTTGCGCTTCTCCTCCTCCGCGACCTCGGCGGCGTCGGCGTCGTAGACGATGCGGCTCTCGCCCGCGAGCGCCAGGAAGCGCTTCCCCTTGGCACGGCCGATCAGGGTCAGGCCCGCCTTGCGCGCGAGATCGACGCCCCAGGCGGTGAAGCCCGAGCGCGAGACCAGGATCGGAATCCGCATCTGCACGGTCTTAATCACCATCTCCGAGGTGAGGCGGCCGGTGGTGTAGAAGATCTTGTCCTCGGGTGCCACGCCGTGGAGATGCATGTAGCCCGCGATCTTGTCGACGGCATTGTGGCGGCCCACGTCCTCCATATAGACGAGCGGATGATCCTGCTCGCAGAGCACGCAGCCGTGGATCGCGCCCGCCGCCAGATAGAGGCTCGGCGCCGTATTGATCTTGCGGCTCAGGCCGTAGAGCCACGAGGTCTTGATCACCGCGTCCTCGGCGAGCTTGATCTCCTCGAACTTCTCCATGAGGTCGCCGAACACCGTGCCCTGGGCGCAGCCGGAGGTGAGCGTTTTCTTGCGCAGCTTCTTCTCGAAGTTCGTCTTGCGCTTGGTGCGAACGACCACGGTCTCGAGATCCTCGTCATAGTCGATCCCGGTTACGATGTCGTCCTGGCGCAGCATGTTCTGGTTCAGGAGATAGCCCACCGCGAGGTAGTTCGGGTGGTCGCCGATCGTCATCATGGTGACGATCTCCTGGCCGTTGAGGTAGAGCGTCAGCGGCCGCTCCATCACCACCGAGGTCTCGATCGGTTTGCCCTCCTGATCGACGCCGGAGACGCGGCGCACCAGGCGCGCGTCCTCCGGATCGGGCTTGACCGTGAATTCCTTCATGCGGAGATCATGGGCCCGCCCCCCATGCCCTGCAAGGCCGGCAGCCCACGCAAAAGGCGAACGCGCTTAAAAACTCCTTAAGGTGTTTCGGGCACGTTGCAGCGGACCAAATTTCGATTTCCCGGGAGATTCGCCGATGACACCGCAATTCCGTCTGCTCTCGGCCGCGCTCGCGGCCGTGGGCCTCATGCTGATGCCCGCGCTGGGCTTCGCCTCAGCCGACAAGGGCACCGCCGACGAGGCGAAGGCGATGGTCGAGAAGGCCGCCGCGCTCCTCAAGGACTCCGGCCCCGACAAGGCCTTCGCCGCATTCAACGATTCCGCCAACAAGGACTTCCACGATCGCGACCTCTACATCTTCGTCCGCGGCATGGACGGCAACACGGTCGCGCACGGCGCCAACAAGGGCATGATCGGCCACACCAACCTCGAGCTCAAAGACGCCGATGGCAAGCTCTACAACAGGGAAATGATCGACCTCGCGAACTCAAAGGGTAGCGGCTGGGTCGACTATCGCTGGGTCAATCCGGTCTCGCACAAGATCGAGCCCAAGTCTTCCTTCATCGAGAAGGTCGGCGACTACGTGGTCGGCGCCGGCTTCTACAAGGACTGAGCTGATCGGGGCGCGGAGCCGCACTAGGCTCCGCGCGCTCGATGTCATAGGGGGCTCAATGGTCCGGTTCGACGATCTCTCGCTGCGCCTCAAGATGTTCCTGGCGCCGTGCTTCCTGCTGGCGGCGCTCTTGGGGCTCGCCGCCTACACGCTCGTTCTGCTCAACAGCAACGAGCGGCAGATCGACGAGCTGAGCGCCGGCGCCTTCGAGCGCGCGGCAAAGGTGGCGACCCTCGACGGCTCGCTCAACTCGGTCCACGCCCACCTCTATCAGCTGACTTCCGTCGCGACGAACGACACCGACTCCAAGCGCAAGGAAGCGCTCGGCGCGGCGCTGACGAAACAGCTCGCGGCGCTGCCCGGTTCCTTCACGGCGGTGCAGGTTGCGAACGCCGGCGACGCCGAGGCGCAGCCCGTGGTCGAGGCGCTCGCCAAGATCATGAAGTCTTACACGGACGCGAGCCAGCAGGTGATCAGCATGGCGGCCTTCGATGCCGCCACCGCCTCGATCTTCATGGGCACGGCAAACCAGAGCTACGGCGACGCAGTGAAGCAGATCCAGAAGCTCACGGATATCGCCCAGACCCGCAAGGACACCGTGATCCGCAGCGTCCGCGCGGACCTCGGAGGCGCCCGCATGGTCTATATCGTGGCGCTCTCGTGCATGTCCGTGATCGCAATCCTCGTCGTCTGGGTGGTGAGCAACCGGGTCTCGCGTCCGGTCATCGTGATGGCGGGCGCCATGCGCAAGCTCGCGGGCGGCGCGCTCGAAACCGAGACGCCCTACACCGGCCGGCGCGACGAGATCGGCGCGATCGCCGCCGCCGTACAGGTCTTCAAGGAGACCGCCATCGAGGCGCACGAACTCGGCGCCGAGCGCGAGAGGCAGCGCGAGGCCTCCGAGAGCCGCGCGAGGCGGCGCGATGAGCTCGCGCAGAGCTTCGATGCGAAGGTCACCGGTGTGCTGCAGGATGTCGTGGCAGCGCTCGGCAAGATGCAATCGACCGCAACCGCCATGGCGACCACCGCCGAGGAGACCAGCCGGCAATCGATGGCGGCCTCGGCGGCCTCGGACCAGGCGTCGACCAACGTGCAGACCGTGGCGTCCGCCACCGAGGAGCTCGCGTCCTCGGTGAGCGAGATCGGCCGGCAGGTCGCCCTCTCGAGCAAGGTGGCACAGCAGGCCGTGAGCGAGGCCAGCGACACGAACGCCGCCGTCAAAGGGCTCTCAGAGGTCTCAAAAAAAATCGGCCAGGTGGTCGAGCTCATCAACTCGATCGCGAGCCAGACCAACCTGCTGGCGCTCAACGCCACCATCGAGGCGGCGCGCGCCGGCGAGGCCGGCAAGGGCTTTGCAGTGGTCGCGAGCGAGGTCAAGAACCTCGCCAATCAGACCTCGAAGGCAACCGAGGAGATCGGCGCCCAGATCGCCGACATGCAGCAGGTGACCCAGCACGTGGTGGGCGCCATCGAGACGATCGGCGGCACCATCGCCGAGATCAGCACGATCGCCGCCGCGATCGCGAGCGCCGTCGAGGAGCAGAACGCCTCGACCCAGGAGATCGCCCGCAACATCCAGCAGGCCGCGGTCGGCACCAACGAGGTCGCGCACAACATCGGCGGCGTCCGCACCGCCGCCGCCGAGACCGGCCACGCCGCGAGCCACGTCCTCGACGCCTCGACCGAGCTCGCGAAACAAGCCGAGGAACTCCGCGCCGAGGTCGACCGCTTCCTCGCGGGCGTCAAGGCGGCATAAGCCCGCTCACCAGGTCAGACGCGTCCCACTCCGCGTCACGTTGCGCCATCCTCACAACCAATAGTAGAGTTTCTCCTAACCACTGGGTCGGGGGATCCCATGAGCAGGATGTGCGTGGCCATCGTCGCGCTGGTGGGGCTTATGGCGCTGACGTCGATGAGCTACGCCGACGACACCTTCCATTGCCCGAAGCCGGGCACCATCGTGACTTATGGCACCGCCGGCTCGGTCGCCTTTACAGGGCAGACGGGACTCACCTGCGAGGGGCGCTCCGGATATCGGAGAGTCCTCGGAATGATCGCACCGGGCTTCGAACTCGATGACGCACGCGCCCAGAAGCTGCTGCCGCTCAAGGTCGGCAATGAGATCGAATACACGATGAAGATGGGCTCGTCTCACGTGACCGGCGAAGGAACAGACAGCTTCTCGATGTTTTATATGCGAATCAATTTGAAGGTCGCCCGACAGGAAAAACTAGTCACGGCGGCCGGCACGTTCGACACGCTCGTGGTCGAGCAGCACATGTTGGCGCTCGGGCACGGCCAGGGCGCATGGTTGTACACCTTCTGGTTCGTGCCGGAGCTCGGGCTCTCGGTCAAAGAGACTTACGAGACGCGCGCCGGAAGCGGCCCTGCGCGTGTGCTCGAAGCCTCATCGGTCAGAGTGCCGTCGTGACCTCTGTAGGTTCCCTCACCGCTTCATCAGCCACAGCACCAGGCTCAGCACCACGCTGATCAGGAGTGAGGTCGCGAGAGGCAGGTAAAGACGGAAACTGCCGCGGCCGATGACGAAGTCGCCGGGCAGGCGGCCCAAGTTGAGGCGCTCGACCAGGGGCCAGAGCAGGCCGGCCGCCACCAGCACCAGGCCGAGGATGATGAGGAAGCGCGGCACCGCGACAGTGCGGAGCGAAGCTCAGTGCGCGCGGCTTACCCGAGTCCGCGCAACGCGGCGGCGATCGCGTCCTGTTGGCGCGGGCTTGCGGGCGGCATCGGCGGGCGCGGCAGCCCGGCGTCGCAGCCTTGCCGGGTCTGCGCGAACTTCACGCAGGCTGGCAGGTTATCGCCGACCATCGTGTTCCAGAGCGTGAGCAGGCGGCGGTGCAGATCGAGCGCCGTCTTGTGGTCGCCGGCCTTGACGGCGTCCCAGAGCTGGACGCAACCGCGCGGCGCGGCGGAGGGGAGCGCGGCGATGGTGCCGTGCGCGCCCAGCGCGAAGCCCGGATAGAGCAGTGCGTCGACCGCGCTCAAGATGAGGTGGTTGGGATCGG
Source organism: Allostellaceae bacterium (assembly GCA_035280245.1). Lineage (GTDB taxonomy): Bacteria > Pseudomonadota > Alphaproteobacteria > ATCC43930 > CGMCC-115725 > DASZHJ01. The sequence continues at coordinate 7,597 of DATEGF010000303.1, read as the reverse complement.
CGGTATTGAGGAGGTCGGCGACCAGCTTGAGGTCGCCCGCGCTCTGCTTGACGCCGATCACGCCGGGCACCGCGCGCATGATCCGGACCAGCAGCGCCGGGGACAGGTACGACCACGGCACGACGTTGTAGATGATGAGCGGCACGCCGGTCTCCTCGGCGACCGTCTTGAAATGCTGCTGCATGGCGTCGTCGTCTGGCCGGAAGAGGTAATGCACCGGCGTCACCTGGAGCGCCGCGACCTTCATGTCGCGTATCATCTTCGCGCGGCGGATCGCGTCGCGGGTGCTGTCGACGATGATGCCGGCGATCACCGGCACCCGTGCCCCGGCGGCCTCGACCGTGGCGGCGATGAGATCGCGGAACTCCTCGGCATCGAGCGCATGCCCCTCGCCCGTGCTGCCGCCGGCCGCGAGCCCATGCACCCCCTGCCCCACGAGCCAGTCCACCTGGCCCTTCACGAGACCGAGCCTGAGCTCGCCGTCGGTGCCGAAGGGCGTGGTCATGGGGGGAATGATGCCGTGGAGCTTCATGGGTGCGGTCCTCTGCGACGGTGACACAGAGGCAGAGTACTACGCTCACCCTCACCCTCCCAGCGCTGACGCGCTGGGTCCCTCCCTCTCCCACTGTGTGGGCGAGGGGCAATTTGGCACGTGGTGGTGAGTAGCCCCCTCGCCCGTGAAACGGGAGAGGGAGGGGTCCACTGTGAAGCAGTGGGAGGGTGAGGGTTAGCTCTTCCGCCGGCGGCGGGCGGAAGGTCTCTTCTTCGCGGGCGCGCGTTTCGCTTTCGCGGGCGTGCGGCGGCGCTTCTTCGGCGCGGCGACCTCGCTGAAGACGACTCGGCCGATGTCCTCGAACACTTGGGCCGAGGCCATGAAGGGATCGGAGACCACGGGATTTGCGGTGAGTGCCGCGCGCATGTCCTCAAGCGCCTTGAGCCAGGCCCTGTAGGCCTTGGCCATGGAATGCTTGGCCATGGACTCCCCGAAACGCGCTTAGAAACTCAGGACGCCTTGCGGCGCTTGCGGCTCTTGGCGGGCGCTTCTTCCTGCTCGCGCTCCTCGCGGCGTTGGGCCGCGGCGGCTTTGCGGCCGCCGCCCTCAACCGGCAGGAGCATATTTGCCTGCCGGCGGTCCTGCGCGCGCGTCTTCTTGGCCTTGGCGGCGCCCACGGGCTCCTGCTCAGCCCCCGCCCGCGATGACAAGCTCTTCTTCAAAGCCGCCATGAGGTCGATGACGTTGCTCGGCTCCTCCGCGGTCGGCCGCTTCTCGCGCGGCAGGCCCTTCACCTTCGCCTCGATGAGCTCGTGAAGCGCGTCCTGGTAGCGGTCGCGGAACTTCTCGGGATCCCACTTGCCCTTGAGGCGATCCATGATCTCCTCGGCCATTCGGATCATCTCACCGTCGAGCTTCTCCTTCGGCAGGTCGAACTCCGCGCCGCGCACTTCGTCGGCCGTGCGCAGGAGCGACATCATCAATCCCTCCTCATGCGGCTCGACCATCACGGGATGCTCGCGCGAGGTCAGCACGATGCTGCCGATGCCGACCTTCTTGCGGTTGCGCATGGCCTGGCCGATGACGCGGTAGGCCTCGATGCCGGTCTTGCCCTCGGGATAAATGTAATAGGGCGATTCCACGAAGAGCTCGTTCACGGACTCGCGGTCGACGAAAGACGTAAGATCGAGGATGCGCGTGGACTCGATCTGCAGCGCATCGAGATCGTCCTTCTCGAGGCGGACGTACTGGCCCTTCTCGTACTGGTAGCCCTTCACGATGTCGGCGCGCTCGACGGGCTCGCCGGTCTCGGCATCGACCGGCTTCAGCGAGATCCGGTTGCCGGTCTTCGGGTTGATCTGGTTGAGGCGGATGCGGTCGGCCTCGCTGGTGGCGGGCGCCAGCGCGATCGGACACGTCACCAACGACACCCGAAGGTGACCAGACCAGCTAGGACGAGGCATGACGGCGTCTCCTTCGAATTCCGGTTGAATAAGGGCTCGGAAGTGCCCAAAAGTCAACGAGTCGCGCGATTTCGCGGCGACCCATTTCGCTTAAAGCAATATGGTTAACGCGGCCTTACTGAGGAAGAGTGTGAAGGTTATGCATCGAGATATTGTTGCGGGGGTCGAATGCACACCCAATAGGTCGCGTGCACATCCCAGCCGTTTTCGATCACGTGGAGGCGATGGCGCGAAAGCGGCAAGCACCTAGTCGATGACGCCACGTCCTCCGATCCGCTCAGTCCTTCGGCTGATCGGGCGCTCCTGGCGGCTTGCGCTTGTGGAAAGCGACCCAGCCGAGGAAGACGACGAAAGCCAGGATGACGAGGCCGATGATCAGCAGCGGCGGCCCGAGGCCGTACGCGCCGGGATCACCGAGCATGCCGATCCCGAATACCGTGAAGCAGCCGCCGGGGATCAGAAGGATCACCGCGAAGACCAGCGCCGCGATCTGGCCGCCGCTCATGCGTCGACTTTCGCCCGCGCCGGCAGGCCCGGCCGGTGGAACATGTTGTAGGTGTCGAACGGGATCACGCGGCCGTCGCCGGTGACGAAGTGGATGCAGGAGCGCTTCACGCCCGCGAGGCAGAAATTGAACCGGTCAAGGAAGCTCACGACAGTCACGCGGAAGACGCGGTCGTAGCCGATCGAGGCCGGCACCTCCACCAGCGGGAGGCAGCACAGCACTTCGTGCAGCACGTTCGCGGATTGCTGGCCAGCGCAGGAGAGCGAGAGCAACTCGATCAGCAGCTTCCGCATCTCGGGATTGCCCTCGAAGGTGACGGAGTTGGGCGCGGACTGCACCAGGACCTCCTGCGGAAAGAGATGCGTCATCGGCTTCACCTCCGTGCCCGCGCGCAGGCCATAGCCGATCGAGATCGCATCGGGATTGCAGGGCAGCGGGATCAGGTCGTCCTCGCCGAAGACGCCCCACTGGTCGATGATCGCGCGGCGGATCTCGGAGAGCACGATGCGGTTCTCGGCGGGATCGAAGCCCTCATTGCGGCCGGCATCCTGCACGGGCTGAAAGGTGACGCCGCGCACGCAGGACCAGCGCTGCGCATAGCGGAGCACGTCGCCGATCTCGCCGTCGTTGACGCCCTTGCGAATGACGCACACCAGCGTGGTCGAGATGCCCGCGCGCTCCAGCGCCTCGAGCGCCCGCTCGCGCACGCGACGGAGGTCCGCGCCGCGGATGGTTTTGAGCGCATGCTCCGAGAGTGCGTCGAATTGCAGATAGACCTCGAAGGCGCGCCTCATCTCCGCGAGCGCCGCAACGAACGCCGGATCATTCGCGATCCGGATGCCGTTGGTGTTGAGCATGACGTGCCGGATCGGCCGGCGGCGCGCGGCGCGGATGATCTCGAGGATCTCCGGGTGCAGAGTCGGCTCGCCGCCGGAAATCTGCAGCAGGTCCGGCTGGCCCTCGCTCTCGACGAGAAGGTCGAGCATGCGCTCGACCTCGGCGAGACTTCGCGTCCCCGCGAGCGCCGGCGAGGAGCTCGCGAAGCAAGTCGGGCATGTGAGGTTGCAGTGCTCGTTCACCTCCATGATCGCGAGACAGCTGTGCTGCTCGTGATCGGGACAGAGGCCGCAATCGTAGGGACAGCCCTTGTCGATGCGCGTGTGGAACTTGAGCGGGACGTCGCCGGGCTTCAGGAAATCGCGGCAGCGCTTCCAGTAGCGGGCCTCCGTCGAGATCAGGGTCTTCTGGACGCCGTGAACATCGCAGCGCTTCAAATAGAAGACCGCCTCACCTTCCTGAATGATCTTCGCGGGCACCAGCTCCAGGCAGGTCTCGCAGAGCGAGGTGGTCTGGCCGAGGAAAATGTAGGGCCGCGCCTTGCGCGCGGGCGGGGTCAGGCGCTCTGCGGCGCCGAGCTCTCGGATGTCCATTGCATCTCCCGTCGAGCGAAGACAACGGCGTAGACGACGAGCGCCGCCGACAACAGGTGGAACAGATTGAAAGGACCGAGCACGGTCCCGTAGGGCTTCAGAAACTCCCAGAGGAAGCGCTGGGCGGCGTAGACGCCGATGAAAAGGTAGAAGCCGGCACGCAGCACGAACGCGTCGTGCCGTCGCGCGGCCCGCAGGAACCACACGAAGAAGATTGCCATGGCCGCGGACTCGTAGAGCTGCACCGGATGGCGCGCGACGCCGTCACCGAAATCGACGCCCCAGGGCAGCGAGGTCGGCGTGCCGTAGGTCATATCGTCGAGGCCCGCGAGGAAGCAGCCGATGCGGCCGATGGCGATCGCGGCCGCCAAGGGCGCGACGAAGCGCAAGCCGGTCGAGCCGCGCACGCCTGTGCACGCCTTCAGCACCTCGATCCCGAGAATGCCGCCCGCGAGCGCGCCCTCGATGCTGCGCCCAAGGCCATCGACGCCCGTGAGCCAGAGATTGGCGGAGCCCATGAGGTAAGCGCCGATAGTGGCGCCGAGCGAGACCACCGGCAAATAGAGCGGATGGCTCTGCCAAGGCTGCGCCGGCGCCGCCGGCGCGGCAACTGGCACCCAGCGGAAAACTGCCAGCGCCGCCAGAAGTGCCAAAACATCGAAAAGGCTGTGAATAATCACGGCGATCCCCCGGTCCACCGGAAGGGGTAGTCTGCCCGAAGCCTCCAGGTCCGGCCAGCGCGGCCTATATGAATCCTGGGGTAGAACGATTGGAGGACACGCCATGACCATTCGAAACCCAATAGAGTGGGGATGGGACCAGATGCGGCTCGCGGGTCAGACCGCGGGCGGCCGGCACATCGATGGCACGACGACTCGGGCGCTGACCGAGCCGCTGCCGGTCCGCCGGATTTCCGCCGCGGACCTCAAGGACGCTCTCGCTAAGGGCCTGGAGGATTTCGCGGCTTGCCGGACCGATGCGATGTACGTCTGTGTGATCTTTCCCGTGATGGGGCTGCTGCTGGCGCGGCTGGCGTCGGGCTATGAACTGCTGCCGCTGCTGTTTCCGCTCGCGTCCGGCTTCGCGATCATCGGGCCCTTCGCTGCGATCGGGCTCTACGAAATGAGTCGCCGGCGTGAGCAAGGTGCGGAGATCTCCTGGCCCGATGCTTTCGGCGCGCTGCGCTCGCGCTCGATAGGCGCGATCCTCTTGCTCGGCTTGCTGCTGACGCTGATCTTCCTGCTCTGGATGATCGCGGCCTGGCAGATCTATGCACTCACCCTCGGCCCCGAGCCGCCCGCCTCCCTCTCGAGCTTCGTCGGCGACGTCCTCGGCACCGGCGCGGGCTGGGCGATGATCGTGGTGGGTATCGGTGTAGGGTTCCTCTTCGCCTGCCTCGCTTTCGCGATCAGCGCGGTGTCGTTCCCGCTCATGCTCGACCGGGATGCGACGCTCCGGGCGGCGATCGGGACCTCCTGGCGCGCGATCGCCGAGAACCCCGGGCCCATGGCGCTCTGGGGCTTAATCGTTGCGGCCGGCCTGGTCCTCGGCTCGATCCCCGTGCTGCTCGGATTGATTGTCGTGTTACCCGTGCTCGGCCACGCGACCTGGCACCTCTATCGCAAGGTCGTCGCCGACTAGCCGCGTTGGCTAGCCGGCACTCGGCTGTGCGAGATCCTTGGGCGTCGGTGTCGCGACAGTGTCGATCCGGAGCCATCGCTCGAGAATGGCGAGCAGGCGCGTCGCCGCAAGCACCACCACCAGGTAAAGCGCGCCCGCGACCAGAAAGACCTCATAGGGCGCATAGGTGTGCGCCACCAGCGTGCGTGCGACGCCAGTGATGTCGAGCAGCGTGATGGTGCTCGCGAGCGAGGAGCTCTTGATCACCAGGATGATCTCGTTGCCGTAGGCCGGGAGCGCCAGGCGGAACGCGCGCGGCAGCGAGATCAGCCGGAACACGTGCCAGCGCGACATGCCGAGGGCCAAGCCTGCCTCGATCTCACCGCGCGGCACGGCCTGGATCGCGCCGCGGAGGATCTCGGCCGTGTAGGCCGCGGTGTTGAGCGAAAAGGCCAGGATCGCGCACCAATAGGCCTCGCGCAGGATCGGCCAGAGCGGTGTCGTCCGGATCCACTCGAACTGCCCAGTGCCGTAGTAGATCAGAAAGATCTGCACCAGCAGCGGCGTGCCGCGGAAGAAGGTGATGTAACCATAGGCGGGCATCCAGAGGATTGGGCTCCGCGCCGTGCGCAGCGCCGCCAGTGGCAACGCCAAGACCATGCCGAAGATCAGGCTCAGCACCGTGAGCTCAAGCGTTACGGCGAGCCCGCCGAGGAGATCGGGCACGCTCTCCCACATGAGCTCGAAGTTGAGCATCACGCGCTCTGCAATCCGCGGGCGGCGCGGCGCTCGGCCCAGTGCAGCACGGTCGAGGAGACGACCGTGAAGAGCAGATAGATCATGGCGGCGGCGAAATAGAAGGTGAAGGGCTGGCGCGTGGCGCCCGCGGTGATCGCGGTCTTGCGCAAGAGCTCCTCGAGCCCCACCACCGAGATGAGCGCGCTGTCCTTGAGCAGCACCAGCCAAAGATTGCCGATGCCGGGAAGCGCGAATCGCCAGAGTTGCGGCAGCAGGATGGTCCAGAATACCGCGCCGCGTTTCATGCCGAGCGCCCGCGCCGCCTCCCCCTGCCCGCGCGGGATCGCCAGCACGGCGCCGCGGAAGATCTCGGTCGCATAGGCGCCGAACACGACGCTAAGCGCGAAGACGCCGGCGCCGAAGCCGTTCACCTCGACGTAGTGACCCGCGAGCGCGGTCAGTGTCACCGTGCCGCCGAAATAGAGCAGCAGGATGATGATGAGCTCGGGGATGCCACGGATCACCGTCGTGTAGACGTCCGCGACGACGCGAGCCGCGCGCCGGCGCGAGAGCTTCGCCCCCGCGCCCAGAAATCCCACGAGCGTCCCGAACACGAGCGAGATCGCGGAGACCAGCAGGGTCATCTCTGCGCCGTCCACGAGCTGCCAGCCGTAGCCTTTCAGGTCGAGGATGGGACGCCTCCGGCGAGGGCGGCACCCTCACCCACCCAGCGCTCCGCGCTGGGTCCCTCCCTCTCCCGTTTCACGGGAGAGGGGCTATCACGACCGAGCGCACACGAGCCCCTCGCCCGCGAAGTGGGAGAGGGAGGGACCCATGGCGACAGCCATGGGAGGGTGAGGGTCCTCAGTTCGTCAACGCGGGCTCGGGGCCGTAGACGTCGAAGGGGAAGTACTTGTCGTTGATCTTCTTGTAGGTGCCGTCGGCGCGGATCTCCTTGATCGCGGCGTTGAAGGCATCCTTGAGCTTGGTGTCCTCTTTGCGGATGCCGATCCCCGCGCCCTCGCCAAAGATCTTGCCGCGGAGCTCCGGCCCCACAAACTCGAAGGCCTGGCCCTCGGGCTTCTTGAGGAAGCCTTCCTGGAGCACCACGGAGTCCGCGAGGATCAGGTCGAGCCGGCCCGCCACCAGATCGAGGTTCGCATTCTCCTGGGTGTCGTACTCCTTGATGTTGACCACGTTGCCGTAGGTCTGGTGGATGTAGTTGGCGTGGATGGTGGCGCGCTGCACCCCCACCGTCTTGCCCTTGAGGCCGGCCTCGCTGATCGCGATGCCGGCGCCCTTCTTGGCGATGAAGCGGGCGGGCGTCTGGTAGTACTTCTGCGTGAAA
>DATEGF010000302.1:0-6187 GCA_035280245.1 Allostellaceae bacterium | reverse complement strand
CGGCTTCACCGCCGACGACGTGGTCTATTCCTTCGACCGGCAGCGGCTCCCCGACAACCCCTATCACAAGCTCTCGGGCGCCAATTACCAGTTCTTCGGCAGCACGGGTCTCGCCAAGCTCATCAAGTCGATCGAGAAGGTCGACGAGCGCACGGTCCGTTTCACGCTCAACAATGCCAACGTCACGTTCCTCACCAATATCGCGCTCGATTTCGCCTCCATCCTGTCGCTGGAGTACGCGGAGAAGATGATGGCCGCAGGGCACGCGGACCAGATCGACCTGCAGCCGATCGGCACCGGCCCCTTCATCCTGGTCGAGTACCAGAAGGACAGCTTGATCCGCTTTCGCGCCAATCCCGACTATTGGGGCGGCGCGCCGAAGGTGGATACGCTCGTGTTCGCGATCACGCCCGATCCGGCGGTGCGCATTGCCAAGCTGCGCGCGGGCGAGTGCCAGGTGACCACGCAGCCACCGCCGGCGGACATCCCGGCGCTCGCGAAGGATCCGGCGATCGAGCTCCTGCAGGAGGAGGGGCAGAACATCGGCTATCTCGGCTTCAACGTCGAGAAAGGCCCGCTCACGGACAAGCGCGTGCGCCGCGCGCTGGCGCTCGCCATCAACAAGCCCGCGATCATGGACGCGATCTACCTGGGCTTGGCGAAGCAGGCGCGCACGGTGTTGCCGCCGACCGAATGGGGCTCGGCCCAGAGCCTCGATCCCTTCCCGAGCGATCCCGCGGCGGCGAAAGCGCTGCTCGCCGAAGCGGGATATCCCTCGGGCTTCTCGATCAGTCTCTGGGCGATGCCGGTATCACGCCCCTATAACCCCAACGCCAAGCGGATGGCCGAGCTCATCCAGGCGGATTGGGCCGCGATCGGCGTCAAGGCCGAGATCGTCAGCTACGAGTGGGCGGCCTATCTCAAGAAGACCCAGGACGGTGAGCAGGACGCGTTCCTCCTGGGCGGCACCAGCAATAACGGCGACCCCGACGATCTCCTGACTAACCACTTGAGCTGCGCCGGCGCCAAGGCGGGCTCCAACCGCACGCGCTGGTGTTTCAAGCCCTACGACGACTTCCTCGACCAGGCCCGTCGCGTCGCAGACCAAGCCGCGCGCAAGACGCTCTACGTCAAGGCGCAGGAACTCGTGCGCGAGGAGGTGCCGCTCTTGCCCATCGCCCACGCGCTGGTCTTCATGCCGATCCGCAAGGAAGTCCGCGGCTACGTCCTCGACCCCTTCGGTCGGCAGAACTTTTCCAAGGTCGACCTCGCGAACTGAGCGGCACTCGGTCACGGTGGTGACCCTCCCCCTCAACCGTTGAGGGGGAGGGGGAGGTGGGATCCGCACCTAACATCTGAACCGAAGGACGCTCCACGATGCCGCCGGCAGTGTCGCGCGCAGCTGGTTTCCGCTGACCGAGACGCCCTTGAGCGATGACGGCTTGACGCGGTCGGGATCTCCTTTGGTGTTGACGGCCTTGAGGTCGGCGTCGTGGAGCGTGAGCGCCTGGTCGGGTGCAAGGCTCGCGAAACCCTCGGCCCGGATCTCGAGCGGCAGCTCTTCGCTGAGGTGGCGATTGAGCGCGAAGAGGGTGAGTCTCTCAGCGTCGGTGTCGTGCACGGCCGCGAGCTTGAGATAGGGCACTGACGGCAGCGGGTAGTATTGGTCGATCGCGCCGCGGGGGTCGAAGTACCGCGTGGCATAAGTCGTGGAATCCGTCTCGACCCTGAGGACGCGGCCGCGCCCATAGTGGCTCATCTGCGCGAAGGGGAAGAAGATCGTCTGCCGCCACGCGGTGCCGCCGTCCTCGGTCATGATCGGGGCGATGGCGTTGACAAGCTGCGCCAAGCACGCGGCCTTGACGCGGTCGGCGTGATTGAGGAGCGAGATGCAGGCGCCGCCGAAGGCGAGCGCGTCCTCCATGGTGTAGACCTCCTCGAGGATATGCGGCGCTACCGGCCAGTTCGGGAGCACCCGGGTCTCGCGATTGCGGCGTGTGCGGTACCACACGTTCCACTCGTCGAAGCTCAGCATGAGCCGCTTGCTCGAGCGCCGGTGCGCGGCCACCGCGTCGGCGATCGCGACCACCTCGTCGATGAAAGAGTCCATGAGATCGCTGCTGGCGAGGAAGGCCGCGGTGTCGCCGGCATAGTTGTTGAGATAGGTGTGGAGCGAGATGAACTCGACGTGGTCGAAAGTGTGCTCGAGTACGGTCTGCTCCCAGGTGCCGAAGGTCGGCATGTTTCGGCCCGATGAGCCACAAGCCGCGAGCTCGATCGTGGGGTCGATCCACCGCATCATCTTCGCGGCTTCGGTGGCGATGCGGCCGTATTCCTGCGCGGTCTTGCGCTCCATCTGCCAGGGGCCGTCCATCTCGTTGCCGAGGCACCAGAACTTGACGCCATGCGGCTTCTCCCAGCCGTGTGCGCGGCGGAGGTCCGAGAGCGTCGTGCCGCTCGCGTGATTGCAGTACTCGACGAAGTTGCGCGCGGCATCGCCGGCTCGGGTACCCAGATTCACCGCCAGCATTGGCTCGATGTCGGCGAGCCGGCACCAGTCGATGAATTCGTTGGTGCCGAAGCGGTTGGTCTCCGTCGATTTCCAGGCGAGATCGAGCCGGCGCGGCCGTTGCTCGACGGGCCCGACGCCGTCCTCCCAGTTGTAGCCCGAGACGAAGTTGCCGCCGGGATAACGCATGATCGTGGGCGCGAGCTCGCGCACGAGCGCCAGAACGTCCTTGCGGAATCCGCGCTCGTCCGCCTGGGGATGCCCCGGCTCGAAAATGCCGCCGTAGACGCAGCGGCCCAGGTGCTCGACGAAGGCGCCGAACAGGCGCCGATCCGTGGTGCCGATCGCGAAATCCCGGTGCAGCCGGGCTTTGACCTCACGCATGACTGAACGTCTCCATGTGAAAACGGACGGAATTTGAAGGATTCATGGCGCGAGTGCCTCCTCGCGCGAAGCGGGGTCGGGCGAGAGGACCGCGCTCTTGAGCAGGATCGAGTAGGGGTGCTGCGGATTGTCGAGGACCGTGCGGGCGTCCCCGCTCTCGACCGCGCGACCCTTGTTCATGATCAGGATACGGTCGCTGATGTAATAGGCCGTGCCGAGGTCGTGGGTGATGTAGAGGATCGAGACCTTGTGCTCGTCGCGCAGTACCTTGAAGAGATTCACGATCGACATGCGGAGCGATGCGTCCACCATCGAGACCGGCTCGTCGGCCACGATGAGTGCCGGCCGCGAGATCAGCGCGCGGGCCACCGCGACTCGCTGCAGCTGGCCGCCCGAGAGCTCGTGCGGGAAGCGTCCCTTCACTTCCGCGAGAGACAGACCGACGTTCCGGAGCGCCTGGTCGGCAGCGCGCTCGGCGTCGCGGCCGCGCGCGCCTGCAAAGTGGCGAGCTGTCATCAGGAGATAGCGGTCCACGCGCTTCAGCGGATTGAAGGCCTCGAACGGGTTCTGGAAGATCGGCTGCACCTGCCTCATGAAGGCGAGCCGGTCGCGCCGACGGTTGAGGCGCGCGGGGTCGGTGCCGCGGAACGTGATGCGGCCCTCGCTCGGCGACACCATCGCCAGGATCATCCGGGCGAGCGTCGTCTTGCCGCTGCCGGACTCGCCGACGATGGTGAAGATCTCGGGCCGATCCGGCTCGAGCCGGAAACTCACGCCATCGACAGCGCGGAAATAGTCGCTCGAGATCAGCCCGCCTCGCGAATAGGTGCGGACGACGCCGTGCAGATCGAGCAGCGGCTCACTCATGCCGTCTCGGCTTTCGTCGCGAAGCAGGCGACTCGATGGGTGTCACCGATCCACGCCATCTCCGGCACCTCGCGCCGGCAAATGTCCATCGCTAGCGGACAGCGGGGATGGAACCGGCAGCCCGGCGGCGGGTCCGCCAGACTGGGCGGTGCGCCGCCGAGGCCTTCCCTCGCTTGGGTGTCGCCAATCCGCGGCAGGCTCGCGATCAAGTGCGCGGTATAGGGATGGGCAGGTGTTGCGAACACCTCGGCGGTGGTGCCCTCCTCGACGAGCCGGCCTGCGTACATGATGCCGAGCCGGTCGCTCAAATTCGCGTGCACGGCCATGTCGTGGGTCACAAACAGAACCGAGGCATCGGTCTCGCGCTGGGCCTGGCGCAGCTCCGCGAGCACACTTTTCTGCACGACCACGTCGAGCGCGGTGGTGGGCTCGTCGGCCGCGATGAAGTCGGGTCGGCAGACCGTCGCCAACGCGATGGTGATGCGCTGACGCATGCCGCCGGAGAGCTCGTGGGGATAGGCGTCGAGCACGGTGGGTTCGAGGTGCAGGCGCTTCAGGTGCGCCTCGACCATCGCGGTGAATTCCGGCATCGGCTTGCCGATGTGACGGAAGGCGAAATCGACGAAGGCGCTCCGCACCCGCCGCAGCGGGTTCAGCACGCTCATGGAGCCCTGCATGATGTAGGAGACGTGCTTCCAGCGGATCCTCGCGAGCTCGCCCTCGTCGAGATCGTAGAGACTGACGCGGCGCTCGCCGAACCGGTATGTGACGGAGCCCGCGAGCACGCGGAGCGGCGGCCGGATCGCGGCGGCGATCGTCTTCACCAGCGTGCTCTTGCCGCAGCTCGATTCACCCGCGAGGCCGTAGATCTCGTTCGCATTGACGTGGAGGCTCACGTCGTCGACCGCGCGCACCTCGCGCTCGATGCCGAAGGTGTTGACCTGATAGTAGGCGCGCAGTCCCTCGACCGTGAGCACGGCTCGCGTGCGGTCGGTGGCCATGCTCAGACGCCCATGCGCGCGAGGCGGCTGCGGGGGTCGATGTACTCGTTCATCGACACTGCCAGCAGAAACAGGCCAATGAAGGTCATCACCACGAGCGCCACCGGGAAGGCGATCCACCACCAGATGCCCGCGACCATCGCCGTGTGCTGGTTCGCCCAGTAGATCATCATGCCGATGGTGGGGGTATCGACGTTGGTGAAGCCCAGCACCGAGAGCGTCACCTCAAGGCCGATCGACCAGTTGATGTTGTTCATGGTGGTGGAGAACACGATCGGCAGCACGTAGGGCAGGTGCTCCTCCACCAGGATCTGCCGCATGCTCATGCCGGAGAAGATGCTGGTCTGCGTGAACTCGCGGGTCCGGAGACTGAGTGCCACCGAGCGGATGAGGCGCGCGTCGTAGGCCCAGCCGAGCGCCGCCATGGCGAGCGCGAGCCAGGCCCAGGACATGCGCTCGCGCATCACGAAGTAGAACAGCACCAGGATCGGGAACAGCGGAATCACGATGAAGCTGTCGTTGATCGACATCAGTACGCGATCGACCATCCCGCCCGCGTAACCCGCGACGAGGCCGACCACGAGCGAGATGACTCGGCTCAGGATCGCAACCGAGAAGCCGAACAGCAGTGTGTTCCGGATCGCGAAGGAGAGCTGCCAGAACACGTCCTGCCCGCGCGAGTTCGTGCCGAGGACGTGCGGCCAGGAGGGCGGCATGTCCGGCGGCACCACGAAGGAATCGGCCGCGGGGTAGGGCGAGAAGAACGAGGCCGCGGCGACCAGGATCACGAAACCCAGCAACGCCACGCCGGCCGCGAACTCGCGGTTGTAGCGCAGGAGGTCGCGGAGAATCTTGAGCACGCGGCTACTGCGCCTTCACGCGGGGATCGAGGAGGGGGTAGAGCAGATCGATCAACAGCACTGCGGCGCTCACAGCGACGATCGAGACGGCGGTGACCCCGAGCACCAGGCTGTAGTCACCGGCGTGGACCGCGCCCACGAGCAGCGAGCCGATCCCGGGGTAGCCGAACACCTGCTCGGTGATGATGGCGCCGTTGAAGATCGCGCCCAGCGACATCGCGAGCCCCGTCACCTGCGGCAGCAGCGCGTTGCGCATGACGTAGGAGGTCAGGATGCGGCGCCGGTCGACGCCCGCAATCTCGGCGTAGAGCACGTAGTCCTCGCTCACGATGTTGGAGACCAGCGAGCGCATGCCCATGAACCAGCCGCCGAGCCCCACCAGTACCAGCGAGGCGACCGGCAGGATCGAGTGCACCAGCACGCTCTCGACGTAGGCGAGGTCGAAGGCCTGGGCGAGGTTCATCTCGGCGCCGCCGGTGATCGGGAGCACCGGCCAGACGAAGCCGAACACGATCAGCAGCACGAAAGCGACGATGTAGTACGGGATCGGGTGAAACCCCATGGTG
>DATEGF010000301.1:0-34278 GCA_035280245.1 Allostellaceae bacterium | reverse complement strand
CACGGCGACGGTCGACCTCGGCATCGACGGGGTCACCTGGCGGCGGGGCGTGATGCGACAGGTGCGGGTCGAGGCCGCGATCGAGGGCGGCAAAGTCGACATCACGCGCTTCGGCGCCCAACTGCCCGGCGGTACCGAGGTCGCGATCGCCGGCACCGTCGATGCTGTGGCGGCGTTGCCGCGCTTCGTCGGCACCGTGCGCGCGAACGCCGACAACCTCAGGGATCTCCTGCGCTGGGGCGGCGTGGCGGTGGAGGGCGTGCCGGCCGACCGCTTGCGGCGCGCCACGATCTCGAGCCGCGTCGAGGTCGATGACCGCCTCATGGAGGTGCGCGCGCTCGATCTCACGTTTGACGCTTCGCACCTCACGGGTGCCGCGACCATCGCGATGCGGGACCGCCTCGCGTTGGGAGCCCGGATCACCGTCGACCAGCTGAACCTCGACGCCTATGTGGCCGGCGGGCAGGCGCAGACGGCCGCGGCGTCAGGCTCGGCCGCGCCAAGCACCGCCGCTGAGGTCACCGCCAGCGCGGCCGCGGGGCTCAGCCCCGTCACCGTGCTGCAGGCCGTCTCGGACGCGTTGATCAGCTTCGATGCCAACGTCGATGCAAGCGTCGATACTTTGATCTGGCGCGGGCAGCCGATCCGCAAGGTGCGCGTGACGGCGACACTGGAGAGCCGCGATCTGACGCTGCGCGAGCTCAGCGTGAACGACCTCGGAGGAGCTCAGGGCAAGCTCAGCGGCTATTTCCAGGGCATCGGAACAACCGAGCCGAAGACCCAATTCGCCTTCGACATGCGCGGGCCCGAGCTCGGCCGCGTGCTGCGCTTGCTGTCGACGAGCGTCGCGAGCGCGGATACCTTCGGACCGTTCTCGCTCGGTGGCGAGGTCGAGCGGCAGGTCGGCCAGTTCACGCTGGATACCGACGTGGAGGTCGCCGGCGGCAAGCTCCACGTCACCGGCGATTCTCCCACGCCCTACACCTGGGCGCTCACGGCGAGGCTCGAGCACCCGAGCTTCAATCGCTTGATGCACTTGGCGAGCAACCGGTATCGCCCGCAAGGCGGCGAGCTCGGGCCCGTGAAGTTCGACGGCACGCTCGAGTGGTCGCCGGGGAGCGCGGTGATGCCGAAATTCAGCGCCGTCGTCGGCGGGGTCAACGTTGACGGCAGCTTGCAGATCGCCTTCGGCAGTCGCCCCACGGTGACGGCGGCGCTGACGCTCGACGAGCTCGCGATCGACAAGTTCATGCCGGCGCGCCAGACCGCGTCGCTCGACGCGCCTGAGGGACAGCCCGTGCCCGGCGTCATGCTGGCCCAGGCAGGGGCGGGTGCGCCGCGCGCTGGCGGCGAGCGCTGGTCGAGAACTCCGATCGACCTCGATTTCCTCCGTCCCTTCGATGCCGACGTGACCGTGGCCGCCAAGGGGCTCGCCTGGGCGAGTGCGCGCATCGAAGATCCGCGGCTCAAGCTCACGCTGAAAGACTCCGTGCTCAGTGTGAGCCGGCTCTCCGGTCGGCTGTTCGGCGGCGCGCTCGCGGCGAGCGGCAGCGTCGAGGCATCCTCGACTCCGCGCCTCCGCGTCGCGGCCCAGCTCGCGGGTGCCGATTTCAAGCAGGCTCTGGCACCCTCCGGTACCGGCCGGCTCGAGGGCACATTCGACCTCGATGGGTCGCTGATGGCTGCTGGCGAAAGCCCTCACGCGCTGATCTCGCAGCTCGACGGCACGGTGTCGCTGCGCGGCCATGATGGGGTGATCAACGGCATCAATGTCCCAGCGGTGAACCAACGGCTCAGTCAGGTGAAGGGGCTTGGCGACCTCGCGTCCCTGCTGAAGGCGGCGACCAGCGGATCGACCCGGTTCAGCAAGCTCGAGGGCGGCTTCAAGCTCGCGGACGGCATTGCGCGGAGCGACGATCTGCACCTGGTCGTCGAGGGTGGCGACGGCACCGGCACAGCGACGCTCGATCTTCCGAACTGGACCGTGTCCAGCCGTACCGATGTGCGTTTGATGGGGGTGCCAGGGACGCCGCCGCTCGGTATCGCCCTCAAGGGTCCGATGGAGCAGCCGGACTGGAGTATCGACATGAGCGCGATCATGCGGGCCTTCGCGGCCCACGCCGTTGACCGCGTCCTGGGTCCGGAGCAGAGCGGCGCCGCGCCGCCGGACTCCGGGCAGAACGATCAGCCGAAGCGGCTCAAGCCCAAGGACATCCTGCGCGATCTCCTCAAGAACCCTCAGTGAGGTCGGACGACGAGCAACATGGGCGGTAGCATCGCATCCGAGCCCGCGCGCAGCCCTCAGGATCTGGAGCGGTTGCTCGTTTCTCGCGAGTGGGCGGGCGACGTCGAGGGCATGGTCGCCCTTTACGAGCGCGATGCCGTGGTCGACTGTGGCGACGGACGGGTGCTCCGAGGTCGAGACGCGATCCGGGCGTACTTCGCTCAGGCGGTCGCCGAGGGCCGCAAATTCCAGGTCGGTGTTCAGCAGCCAGCCATGATGAGCGGCGATTTGGCGCTCACCTCGACTCGACTGCCCGATGGCACGGTGACCGCCGAGGTGGCGCGGCGGCAAAGCGACGGCAGGTGGCTATGGGTCGTCGACCGGTTCTGCGTCACCCGGACAAGCTGGTAGCTCCGTCCGCGGCGCTCAGCTCGCCGCGGCGATAGCAGTCGAGCACGAAGACCCGGAGCGCGCTCGAGAGGTTGCCAGCGCGGCCCGCGTCAACGCTGGCGACCAGTCGGTTGAGCGACACGCCACGCCGGCGCGCGATCTCCTGCAGTGCCAACCAGAACTCTGTCTCGAGCGACAGGCTGGTCGCGTGTCCCGCGATCAGGATCGAGCGCTTCCTCACGCGAGCGCTGGCGGAGCGCGCCATCTAGCGAGGCTCCAGCATGTCCTCGGGGCGCACCCAGCGCTCGAAATCCGCCTCGCTCACGTAGCCGAGCGCGAGCGCCGCCTCCTTGAGCGTGAGGCGATCGCGGTGCGCCTTCTTGGCGATCTCCGCGGCCTTGTCGTAGCCAATGTGCGGGCTCAAGGCCGTCACGAGCATGAGCGACCGGTGCAGCAACTCCGCGATGCGCTCGCGATTGGCCTCGATGCCCTTTACGCAGCGGTCGGCAAAGCTGCGGCTCGCGTCGGCCAAAAGGCGGATCGACTGTAGCAGGTTCTGGATGATCACCGGCTTGAACACGTTGAGCTCGAGGTGGCCTTGGCTGCCGGCGACGGTGATGGCGACGTGGTTCCCCATCACTTGCACCGCGACCATCGTAAGCGCCTCCGCCTGGGTCGGGTTGACCTTCCCGGGCATGATCGAGGAGCCGGGCTCGTTCTCGGGTAGCGTAATCTCGCCGAAGCCCGAGCGCGGGCCGGAGCCCATGAGGCGGATATCGTTGGCGATCTTCATGGCGGAGGCCGCGATCACGTTGAGCGCGCCCGACACCTCGACGAGCGCGTCGTGCGCCGCGAGCGCCTCGAATTTATTGGCGGCGGAGGTGAAGGGAAGGGCGGTGAGCTTCGCCAGCGTCGTGGCGAAGCGGTCGGCGAACTCGGGCCGCGCATTGAGACCGGTGCCCACGGCCGTGCCGCCTTGCGCCAGCGGATAGAGCCTCGGCAGGCACCCCTCGACCCGCGCGATGCCCAGCTCGATTTGCTGCGCATAGGCGCCGAACTCCTGGCCGAGGGTGACAGGTGTCGCGTCCTGGAGATGCGTGCGACCGATCTTGACGATATCGGCGAACGCGCGTGCGCGCTCGGCGAGCGCCTCCTGCAAATGCCGGAGGGCCGGCAGGAGCCGCCGGTGGATCTCCGTCACCGCCGCGATGTGCATGGCGGTGGGGAAGCTGTCGTTCGAGGATTGGCTCAGGTTGACGTGGTCGTTGGGGTGCACCGGCGACTTCGAGCCCAGCGTTCCGCCCAGGAGCTCGATCGCGCGGTTGGCGATCACCTCGTTGAGGTTCATGTTGGTCTGGGTGCCCGAGCCCGTCTGCCAGACCACCAGCGGGAAATGCTCGTCGAGCTTGCCGGCGATCACCTCGTCGGCGGCGGCGACGATCGCGTTCCCAAGCCGCTCCGGCAGGTCGCCCAGGCTCATGTTGGCGAGCGCCGCGGCTTTCTTCTGCAGGCCGAAGGCGTGGATGAGCGGCAGCGGCATTCGCTCCGTGCCGATCGGGAAATTTTCCAAGGACCGCTCGGTCTGTGCGCCCCAGTACCGGTCCGCGGGCACCTCGATGGCGCCCATGCTGTCGTGCTCAACGCGCGTGGCTTTGCTTGGAGGCATGGCTCCTCTCCTCGTCCCCTCCCCCTAAATATGGGGTGACGCGGCGGGTCGGTGCCAGCGGATCAGTAACGCCGCGGGCGGAGCGGCTATTTCCAGCACTCCAGCCGCACGGTGTATCGGAGGCCCTGCTCGGCGATCACATCGGTCGACAGGTCCTTTCCGGAAGGTGCCGTGACCACGCCGACATTGTGTGCCCGCAAGAATGAGCGGGCGTCCTCGCCCTTGATGGCGAAGTTGACGTTTTCGGGAATGGCGCCGGTAAGCGAGGCCACGCGCATGCCGTCGAGCTTCGACACCACCACGCCCACGAGATGGCCGGCGGGATCGAGGAGCGGACCGCCGCTATTGCCTGGTTGAACCGGTGCGGAGATCTGCAGCTTGTGTCGGTCGTCGCGCATGCCCGCAAGTGCGCTGACGATTCCCGTCGTCACCACGGCGTCCGAGGTGAGGAGCCCGGAGAGCGGGAAACCCATCACCACCACGTTCTCGCCGAGCCGCGGCGCGTTCTCGCGGAACACCACCGCCGTCGGCACAGCGTGCGGAAGCTGCACGAGGGCGAGATCGAGATCGGGGTCCGTCGCGAGCACCTTGGCCGGTGTCGAGTGCTCACCCTCGGTGACCTTGACCTCGCCGCAGTCGGCGACGACGTGGTTGTTCGTCAGCAGGTGGCCGCTCGTGGTAACAAAGAAGCCGGAGCCGGTGGCGTAGAGTCGAGGGCCGCCCGCGGTCGCCGCCTTCGAGCCGTTCCGCGGCGGCAGGCGAATCGCGGCGGCGCTGCCGGAATTGAATTTTCGCACGGCGTCGTCAGCACTCGCGAGCTGATCACGCGTCAGCTTGGCTGAGAGGCGCTTCGCACCGTTATCGGCGATCTTGCGCTCGTTTTGCGGCGTTGCCGGATTCCGCGAGGCGACCACATACCAGAAGTAGGCCTCTGTAGGATCACGCTCGAGCCCTTTTCCCTCCTCGTAGAGAGCCGCCAAGTTGTTCTGTGAGGTTGGATCGCCGTGATTGGCGCCGAGCAAATACCACTTCACCGCTGTCCGCGGATTCTCCTTCATGCCCAGACCGTGCTCGTAGGCGATACCGAGCATACCCTCGGCGGTGGGCAAGCCCTGACGCGCGGCCTTGCGGACCCACTTCAGTCCCTCGCGGTAGTTGCGATCGACCATGATGATGAGCGCGCCGAGCCCTAGTTCCCCCTCGGGTACGCGCAGCTCAGCGGCCTTGCGGTACCACTTCGCCGCCTCCTCGTTACTCTGCTTTACGCCGTCGCCGAATTGATAGGCGCGCCCGAGGTTGAAACAGGCATGGCCGTGACCTTGCTCCGCGGCCTTGCGAAACCACTGCGCGGCTTCGGAATCATTCTTGGGGACACCACGCCCCTCTGAGAAAAGGACGCCCATCAGGTTCTGGCAGCTCGCGTCAGCTTGCTCGGCAGGACCCCTGCAGGCGACAACGGCTCCGCCGAAGTCGCCCTTCTGGTAAGCGTCGAGGGCTTCCCGGACGCCTGCCTCTGCGCCGCTAATCCCTAGCAAAACAACTAGAATTGCGCCCAAGATTGCCCGCATGCCCGCCTCCCGAGTGGGACCGCGGGAACATTACACGAACAAATATCTGTGAGCTACGGGATTCAGGGTGCCAGGAGCTGACGCATCCGGTTGGACATGGCGTCCTGGCGGCGCTTGCCGATCTCGATGAAGTGCTGGCGCTGCTCGATGTTGAGGGTCTCCAGGAACGGGAGCAGCGCGGTCCCGACAGCCATCTGGTAATCACGACGGTTGTTGGCGATCTGGGTCAAGAGCGTCCCGAGCTTCTGCGCATCCGGCTTTGGCTGGGAGAGCTCGTCCCAGATCTGTCGGCCGACAGCGAGGTTGGTGTCCCGCATCGCCGCACCCTTGCTGCGCACGACCTGGACGAAGCCCTGGAACGCCTTGCGCTGATCAGGCTCGAGGTTGAGCTCGCGGGCGAGCAACATCAGCGGGGGAGTCGGCCGTACGAACTTGCTGTAGAGCAGCCCGCCGATGAAACACACGTTGAGGGCGAGCGAGAGGGCAAGCGCGACCTTTACGAGCCGACCCTTGGGGCGAGGGGGGCTCGTCGCGCCCTCGATGGGCGCAGTCATGAACTCGATTCCTCTCCGAGGCCCGAGAAGATGCCGATGGGCGGGTCGAACAGATCCTGGCTCAGCGCCGACTGCTGCTGATCGCCGTTAAGACTGGTGTAGGCGTCGGTGCCGAGTGCGAACCCGACCAGGCTGACGACGAGCAAGCTCGCCGCAACGGCGACCCGCCCGACCGCGACACGCCAAACGGGCGAGGCCGGTCGCGCCGGGCGGCGGAACGGAACCACCGTGGGATCCCGCCCGGAGACCAGGGCCATGGCCTTTGCGAGCGCACCCGCCGAAGGCTCTTCCGCGGCGCCCACGCGAGCCTTGGAAATCCCGGCTGCGAGTACGTCCTCAATGACCTCAGGGTGGCGAGCCAGCCAGGACTCGATGTCCTCGGCGGCGCTCTCGCTCAGCCGGTGCTCGGCGTAGGCGGCCAGCAATAGGGGGTCGGGCGCAGGCGCGGCCCCGCGGGCGTTTGCCACCGCCGTCCGCCAGTGCCGCCAAAGGGCGTTTTCCTCGGCCCTATCCTTGGGTTCCGTCATGGCTGCTCTCCGTTATCATCTAGGCGCGGCGTTGCCGCAATATCCCCGCAACGAGAGGTATTCATTAGCGCTCCGGGCCGAAATGGGCGCGCAGTTTCAGCATGGCCTTGTGGTGGGTGCTGCGGACCGTCTGGGGGTCGACGTTGAGCGCCTGAGCGATCTCGGCCACGTCCATATCGCGCTCGTAGAGCATGGTCAGCACCAGCTGTTGGCGCGGCGACAGCAGGTCCTTGGGGAGCTTCAGGGGCTCCACGTGCACGTCGGAGACGGCCAGCAGCCGCTCGGGGACATCGTCGAGCGCCGACTGAGGCGGGCGATGGCGTCGCTGGACGTCCCGCGCCGTGCTGCGTGCCACGATGGTGAGCCAGGTCGAGAGGCCCGCCCGGGCGGGATCGTAGGTCTTGAGAAGGCGGAAATCGTCCTTGCAGAGCCGGACAAAGACTTCCTGGAGAACGTCCTCGGCCTCGGTGCCCTCGCGCACCAAGGTGCGCACGGCGGATAGGATAAGGCCCGCGTAGCGCCGGACGAATCCGTCCCACGCGGCCTTGTTTCCCGCGACCAGCGCAGCGAGATCCTTGTCCGCCACCCGCTCTCCCCTGATCATTCTAGGGCGCGGGCCCCCGGTTCATCCTTTGAGTGAAATGAGCGGGGCGCCATGACCCCGGCTCAAGCGAGCTTGGCGAAGAAATCGTTCCCCTTGTCGTCGACCACGATGAAGGCCGGGAAATCCTCGACCTCGATCCGCCAGATCGCCTCCATGCCGAGCTCGGGGTATTCCAGCACCTCGACCTTCTTGATGCAGTCCTGGGCGAGGCGCGCGGCCGGGCCACCGATCGAGCCCAGATAGAAGCCGCCGTGCTTGCGGCAGGCCTCGCGCACCTCGGCGCTGCGATTGCCTTTGGCGAGCGTCACGAAGCTGCCGCCCGCCGCCATGAACCGGTCGACGTAGGAATCCATCCGACCCGCGGTGGTGGGACCGAAGGAGCCCGAGGCGAAGCCCTTCGGTGTCTTCGCGGGACCCGCGTAATAGATCAGGTGATCCTTCACGTATTGCGGCAAGGCCTCGCCGCGGTCGAGCCGCTCCTGCAGTTTCGCGTGCGCGATGTCGCGCGCGACGATCAACGTGCCCGTGAGCGAGAGCCGGGTCTTGATCGGGAATTGCGAGAGCGTACGGCGGATCTCGGCCATGGAGTGCGTGAGGTCGACCCGCACCACGGGTCCGCCGAGCTTCGCCTCGTCGACCTCCGGCAGGTACTTCGCGGGATTGGTCTCGAGCTCCTCGAGGAAAACGCCCTCGGCGGTGATCTTGCCGAGGATCTGCCGATCGGCGGAGCATGAGACACCGATCCCGATCGGCAGGCTGGCACCGTGCCGCGGCAAGCGGATCACGCGCACGTCGTGACAGAAGTATTTGCCGCCGAATTGCGCGCCGATGCCGGTCTCGCGCGTGAGCCTCAGCACCTCGGCCTCGAAGCCGGTGTCGCGGAACGCCTGGCCGTATTTGTCGCCGGATGTTGGCAACGTATCGAGGTAGCGGCAGCTTGCGAGCTTCACCGTCTTGAGCGTGAGCTCCGCCGAGGTGCCGCCGATTACGATCGCGAGGTGATAGGGCGGGCAGGCCGCGGTGCCGAGGGTGCGAATCTTCTCGTCGATGAACTTGATCAGCGACTTCGGATTGAGCACCGCCTTGGTCTGCTGGAAGAGGAAAGTCTTGTTGGCCGAGCCGCCACCCTTGGCGATGAAGAGGAAGTGATATTCGTCGCCTTCATCCTCGAAGACGTCGATCTGCGCCGGCAGGTTGTCGCCGGTGTTCACCTCCTCGTACATCGAGAGCGGCGAGACCTGGCTGTAGCGGAGGTTGGTCTCGGTGAAGGTCTTGCGGATGCCGGTGGCGAGCGCCGCGGCATCGCCGCCGCCGGTCCAGATCCGCTCGCCCTTCTTCGCCACCACGATAGAGGTGCCGGTGTCCTGGCACATCGGCAGCACGCGGCCCGCCGCGATATTGGCATTCTTCAGGAGATCGAAGGCCACGAACTTGTCGTTGTCGGAGGCCTCGGGATCGTCGAGGATCGCGCGGAGCTGCGCCAAGTGGCCGGGCCGCAGGAGATGCTGGCAATCCGCCATCGCCTGCGCCGCGAGCAGTGTCAGCGCCTCGGGATTCACTTTCACCATCCGCTCGCCCTCGAAGCGCCCGGTCGAGACGTAATCGCCTGTGAGCTTGCGATAGGGCGTCGCGTCCTCGCCCAGAGGAAACATCTCGCGGAAGAGGAATTCGCTCATGGGGAGAGCCTTCGGTCGCGGGGCGCGCGCGCAGCGGCGCAGGAATACCCGTTTGCCCGCAGGCGTCAAGCCGCGGCGAGCTTACTTCTTGCGGAAACTGTCGAGGGTGACGACTTCGCCGGGCGCGCCGCCGGCGGCCTTGGCTTGCGGCTTGGGCGGTTCTGCCGCGGGCATCGCGGCCTTGGACGCGGTTGCCGGAGTCGCGTCGCCATCGGCCTGCTTGAATTGCAGGCCGAACTGAACGGAGGGATCGGCGAAGGTGCTGACGGCGGCGAAGGGGATGTTGAGCCGCGCGGGCTTGTTGTTGAAGCTGAGCGTCACCGAGAAAGTGTCCTCGGTCACCTCGAGGTCCCAGAACTGATGCTCGAGGACGATGGTCATCTCCTCGGCATATTTCGCGAGGAGGTGGTCAGGGATGGTGACGCCCGGCGCCTGGGTCCGGAACGTGATGTAGAAATGATGGGCGCCCGGGAGTCCGCGGCTCGCGGCGACAGCGAGCGCCTCGCGCACCACGCCGCGCACCGCTCGTTCCATCATCCGGTCGTAGCCGAGGAGATCCTGCACGTCTCTGGCGTTCCATCCCTGTTTGGCGTGGGCGGTTGATCCGCCTTGCCGAGTAAGTGGGGGGCTTCTGTTGCCCGGTGCCCCCCGAACCGCGCTTACTTAGAGACTAAGCAGCGAGTGCGATCTGATTGTCGTTCGCACTTCTAGGTTGGCCCGATAACGGCGGTACCATGCCGAGCGAAAGGCAACACCTTTACCACGCGCGTCGATCCTAGTTCGCCCCCAGAGGCCCCGCTGAGCGGCGGGGTTGAAACTGGTGGAGGCGCCGGGTACCGCCCCCGGGTCCGCAACGCTTATTCCATGCGCCGTTTATCGCCATAGTCGGTTGCCCGACCTCCCCAATATAGGCGTTCCCGGTTAACGCGCAACCAACGGACCCCTTGCAGACGCTCCGAGTCGCCCGCGACCATGGAGGGGACCCTGGCGGCCGCGATAGACTGGGTCGCCGCGAACACTCCGAGGACCCCCATGCCGTTGACGCCCGAGCAGCAAGCCGAGATCGACCGGTTGAGGGCCGAGACTCAGCCGACCCGGCGCGCGACGGTGCCGGCGCTCGAGGCGATCCTCTACGAGGCAACGCCGGTGCTCGACCACGGCTTCGTCCGGGTGATCGACTACATGGGCGACGACGCCGCGGTGGTGCAGGCGGCGCGGGTCTCCTACGGCAAGGGCACCAAGAAGGTCAGCGAGGACCGCGGGCTCATCCAGTATCTGATGCGCCACCGGCACACGACGCCCTTCGAGATGTGCGAGATCAAGTACCACGTGAAGCTGCCGATCTTCGTGGCGCGGCAGTGGATCCGGCATCGCACGGCGAACGTCAACGAGTACTCCGCGCGCTACTCGATCCTCGACAACGAGTTCTACCTCCCGGCGCCCGAGCAGATCGCCGCGCAATCGAAAAGCAACCGCCAGGGCCGCGGCCAAACGCTGACGCCGGCGGAGACCCAGCGCGTGCTCGACCTCCTGCGCGATGACGCGCTTCGCAGCTATCGCGACTACGCGGCGCTTCTCAACACGGACGAGGCCGGCACGGTCATCGATCCCGATCGGCAAGGCCTCGCGCGCGAGCTTGCGCGCATGAATCTCACGCTCAATTTTTATACGCAGTGGTATTGGAAGACGGATCTCTATAACCTGCTCCACTTCCTGAGCCTGCGCGCCGACGCGCACGCGCAATACGAGATTCGAGTCTACGCCGACGCCATGCTCGAAACGCTGGAGCGCTGGGTCCCGCTCACCGCGGAAGCCTTCCGCCAATATCAGCTCGGCGGCGCCCACCTCTCGGCGAATGGCCTCGAGGTCGTAAAGCGGATGATCGCGGGCGAGACGGTCGCCCAGGCTGAGAGCGGGCTCAGCAAGCGCGAATGGACGGAGCTGATGGAGACGCTGGGGCGCGAGGGATGAGTGGTCTGGCGCCTCTCGACGCTTTGCCGGAGCTGCCCCCTCACCCCAACCCTCTCCCCGTTGGGGAGAGGGAGCAATCTTGCAGTTTGTAATTTTGCCCCTCGCCCCAACGGGGAGAGGGTTGCGGAGCCTTAGCGAGCGTAGCGAGCTTAGGCGCAGCTGGGTGAGGGGGCTCGCGCGATTCACTCCACCACGATCCGCGGCGCCGCACGCTGCGGCGCGCCTGAGACCTTCGCCCAGATGCGCTCCGCCATCTTGCGGAAGAGTTTCGCGTGGGCGCTCGTGGGGTCGGCGACGACGATGGGCTTGCCGCCGTCGGAGGTCTCGCGGATCGCGATGTCGAGCGGCACCTCGCCGAGGAAATCGGTGCCGAGCTTGTCGGCTTCCTTGCGGGCGCCGCCGTGGCTGAAGATCTCGCTGCGCTCGCCGCAGTGGGGGCAGAGGAAATAGCTCATGTTCTCGACGATGCCGAGCACGGGCACGTCGACCTTGCGGAACATGTTGAGGCCCTTACGCGCATCGAGGAGGGCGATGTCTTGCGGCGTCGAGACGATGACAGCCCCCGAGAGCGGCACCTGCTGTGCCATGGTGAGCTGGGCATCGCCGGTGCCGGGCGGCAAATCCACCACCAGGATGTCGAGCGTGCCCCATTCGACGTCGCGCAGCATCTGCTGGATGGCGCTCATCACCATGGGGCCGCGCCAGATCATCGGGGTCTCCTCGGGTACCAGGAAACCCATGGACATGCACTTGATGCCGTAATTCTGCATCGGCTCGAGCCGCTTTTCGCGAGTCGCGGTGGGCTTGCCGGTGATCCCCATCATGCGCGGCATCGAGGGGCCGTAGATGTCGGCGTCGAGCAGGCCGACTTTGAGACCATTCGCCGCGAAGGCGAGCGCCAGGTTGGCGGCGACCGTCGATTTGCCGACCCCGCCCTTGCCCGAGGCGACCGCGACGATGGTCTTGACGCCCGGTACTAGCGCTTTGCCACCGGCGGCACCGCCCTGTGGAGCATGACCGTGGCCGCGCGCCGGCGATGGTTGGGGTGTCGCGGCGCCGCGTCCCGGTTTCGCCTCGGCGGTCAGCACGGCTGTCACGGAGAGCACGCCGTCCAACCGCTCGACCGCGCGCTCGGCGGCCTTGCGGAGCGGCTCGAGCTTGGGGCCGCGCTTCGGGTCGACCTCGATCGCGAAACCGACATGGCCCTCGCGGAGCTGCACGCCCGAGACCATGCCGAGGCTTACAATGTCCTGGTTGCGGTCGGGATCGATGACTTGGCGAAGTGCCGCCAGGACACGGTCTTGCGTCACCGCCCTCATGGGCGTCGATCCCTCATTTCCTTGACAATATCCCGCTTCGCCCGATCATCCCGGCAACGCCGCGCCGATCCGGCGGACCAGCGGAAATCGATCGCTGTCATATAGGGGATCGCGCGCGATTTGCAAAGGCGACGGCCTTTGCGCGTCAGCAGGAGAGGCGCTCGGGCGATGCCGTGGACCAATCAAGGCGGCGGCGGTGGTGGCGGCCCGTGGGGCGGCGGCCAGAGCCCGTGGGGACGCGGGCCCCAGGGCCCCAAGGTCGAGGACATCATCAAGCGGAGCCAGGACAAGCTGCGCGGTGTGCTGCCGGGCGGCTTCGGCAGCGCGCCCGGATTGGCGATCATCCTCGTGGTCGCAATCGCGCTCTGGGGATTGAGCGGCTTCTACCAGGTGCAGCCGGACGAGCTCGGTGTGGTCTTGCGCTTCGGCGCGGTCAACCGGATCGCGCTTCCGGGACTGCGCTATCATTTCCCGACGCCGATCGAGGCCGTCGAGCGGCCGAAGGTCACCCGTGTCAATCGGGTCGAGGTCGGCTTCCGCGCCGGCGACAACGGCCGCCCCAACCAGGATCTGCCCCGAGAGTCCCTGATGCTGACCGGCGACGAGAACATCGTCGACATCAACTTCACGGTCTTCTGGGTGATCAACGACGCGCGGAAATACCTCTTCAGCATCCGCGGGCCCGACGCCACCGTGAAAACCGCGGCCGAGAGCGCCATGCGCGAGGTGATCGGCCACACTGAGATCGCAAGCGCGCTGGCCGAGGGCCGCGCGAAGATCGAGACCGATACACAGAAGCTGCTGCAGGAAATCCTGGATTTCTACCAGGCCGGGATCACGGTCCAGCAAGTGCAGTTGCAGAAGGTCGATCCGCCGCCGCAGGTGATCGACGCCTTCCGCGACGTGCAAAGCGCGAAAATCGACTTCACGCGCTTCCAGAACGAGGCGGACGCCTACCAGAACGACGTGGTGCCCCAGGCGCAGGGCGAGGCGGCGCGGATCGTCCAGGAGGCCGAGGCCTACAAGGCGCAGATCGTGAACCAGGCCCAGGGCGACGGGCAGCGGTTCATCTCGGTCTACAACGCCTACGCCAAGGCGCCAGACGTGACCGCGCGGCGGCTCTACATCGACACGATCCAGACGATCCTCAAGAGCGCCAACAAGATCATCCTCGATCGCGCGGCCTCGAGTTCGGGCGTGCTGCCCTATCTGCCACTGCCCGCGATCAAGGGCGGCGGTGCGCCTTCACCCGGGGGTAGACCCTCCGCGGGCGGTCCACCCGGGAGCGCGAGCGCGGGGAGTCCCCGGCCATGAACCGATACATTGTCGGCCCGATCATCCTGTTGGTGATCGTCGTGATTGTCGCCATGAGCTCGGTCTTCACGGTTCACCAGACTCAGAAGGCACTCGTCCTGCAGCTCGGTAATCCCGTCCGCGTGATTACCGAGCCCGGTCTCCAGTTCAAGCTGCCCCTGGTCCAGGAAGTCGTCTACTTCGACAACCGCATCCTCGATCTCGAGCCGCCGCAGGAGGAGGTGATTGCCGCCGACCAGAAACGCCTCGTGGTCGATAGCTACGCCCGCTATCGGATCGCCGATCCTCTGCAATTCTTCCAGCTGGTCTCCACCGAGGCGAACGCGAGTACGCGGCTGTCCTCGATCATCAATAGCGCGCTCCGGCGCGTGATCGGCAACGTGCCGCTGGCCTCGGTGGTCGCGGAGAAGCGCGCCGCCGTCATGCAACAGGTGCGGGATGAGGTGAACACCCAGGCCAAGGCCTGGGGCATGGACGTGGTCGACGTGCGCATCAAGCGCGCGGATCTACCGAACGAGAACAGCGAGGCCATCTACGCCCGCATGAAGACCGAGCGACTGCGCGAAGCCGCACAATTCCGTGGCGAAGGCAAGCGCGAGGCGCAGAAAATCCGCGCGAATGCCGACCGCCAGGTGATCGAGATCAAGGCCAAGGCCCAGCAGCAGTCCGAGATCCTGCGGGGCGAGGGCGATGCCCAGAGCATCGCCATCTATGCCGACGCCTTCAACAGGGACAAGGACTTCTTTGCGCTCTACTGGAGCCTCGACGCCTATCGGCGCTCGCTCGCCAATAGCGACACTACTCTTGTGTTGTCACCCGACAGCGAGTTCTTCCGTTTCTTCGGCTCGGCGAGCGGTACTCCGGAGCCGTCCCAGGCCCATGCGCCCAAGCCCTGAGATCGGACGGTCTCGGAGCCCCGGTGCAGGACCTAGCGACCGCGCTTGCTCTCGTGCTCGTGATCGAGGGCGTCGTGCTCGCCCTCGCTCCGGACGGGGTCAAACGGGCGGCGCTTCAGCTCACCGCGGTCCCCTCGGCGGCGCTCAGGATTGGCGGGCTTGTAGCAGCTTGCCTTGGGGTCGCGGTCGTGTGGCTTATTCGGCGCTAGTTACTCGCGGTTGACACTGGTCCGTCCGGAGTAGATGGGTTGGGGTGGTTTGCCGCATCGGCTGTCCCCAATTATTATGGGGTTCGGCTATGATGCCGCCTCGGACGCATTCCTCTTTGGCTGGGAGCAGACTACTTGACCGCCCATAACGCTTGGCTGAAGCGCGCCGCGGCGCTTGTCCTCATTGGAGTCCTTGTCCTCCCAGGCGGCCTCGCCCGAGCCAAGGCCGGACCGGAGGGATTCGCCGACCTTGCCGCCAAGCTCCTGCCGGCGGTCGTGAATATCTCCACGACCCAGACGGTCAAATCGTCCGACAAGACCGCGCGGGGACCTGACCTGCCGCAGTTCCCGCCGGGCTCGCCTCTCGACGACCTCTTCAAGGACTTTCTCGACCGCAACCAGAAGAACGGCCAGAACGGGCAGGATACGACGCCCCGTCGCGCGACCTCGCTTGGCTCCGGCTTCATCATCGATCCCTCGGGCCTGGTGGTGACCAACAATCACGTGATCGCGGACGCCGACGAGATCACCGTGACCCTGCAGGACAATACGAACCTGAAGGCCGAGGTGGTCGGTCGTGACACCAAGGTCGATCTCGCGTTGCTGCGGGTCAAAGCCCCGAAGCCTCTGCCCGCGGTCAAGTTTGGCGACAGCGACCAGACCCGCGTGGGCGACTGGGTGATGGCGATCGGCAATCCCTTCGGTCTTGGTGGTACCGTGACCGCCGGCATCCTCTCCGCGCGCGGCCGCGACATCAGCGCCGGCCAGTACGACGACTTCTTGCAGACCGACGCCTCGATCAACCGCGGCAACTCCGGCGGCCCGATGTTCAACATGAACGGCGACGTGATCGGGGTGAACACCGCGATCTATTCGCCTTCGGGCGGCTCGATCGGCATCGGCTTCGCGATTCCCGCCAACATGGCGCGGCCGGTCATCGAGCAAATCAAGGACTTCGGTCACCCCCGCCGCGGCTGGCTCGGCGTGCGCATTCAGGGCGTCACCGACGAGATCGCCGAGAGCCTCGGCCTCGACAAGCCGCGCGGCGCGCTCATCGCCAGCGTCAACGACGGCGGTCCCGCCCAGAAGGGCGGCATTCAGCCGGGCGACGTTGTGCTGAACTTCGATGGCAAGGAGATCCCCGACGTCCGCCAACTCCCGCGCATCGTGGCGGAGACGCCGATCGACAAGAGCGTGAAGGTGACGGTCTGGCGCAAGCGCAAGGAAGAGGCGGTCGACGTCAAGGTTGGCGAGCTCGACGAGACTGACCAGGTGGCCGCCGCCGACGCCAGCAAGCAAGGCAGCGCAACCACGGACAACACGCCCGCCGTCAAGACGCTGGGCTTGTCGCTCTCGAGCATCACGCCCGACCTGCGCACCAAATTCTCGCTGACCGACGATGCCGCGGGTGTCGTGGTGGTGGACGTCCAGAGCAACAGCCCCGGCGCCGAGAAGCAGCTGAAGGCCGGCGACATCATCGTCGAGGTCGCGCAGGAGGAGGTGAAGTCCCCCTCTCAGGTCGTCGACAAGATCGAGGAAGCCAAGAAGGCCGGCCGGAAATCCGTGTTGATGCTGATAGACCGCGCGGGCGAGCTCGGCTGGAAAGCCCTCCGTATCGACGGCAAGGGCTGAACCGCTAGCTCCGCTTTATCTCGCCCTCCCGATAACCCTGCGCATAGAGGAGCGCCGTCAGGTCCGCATGGCGGACCCGGTGGCGCGCCTGCTCGTCCGTGATCGGTTTCGCGTGATAGGCGACGCCTATGCCGGCGGCCTCGAGCATCGCGAGATCGTTGGCACCGTCCCCGACTGCGATCGTGTCCGCGAGCGCGAGCCGGCGGTCGGCGGCCAGCGCGTTCAGCGTCGCAAGCTTTGCCTCGCGGCCGAGTATCGGCTCCTGCACGCGGCCGGTGATCCGGCCATCGGCGACCAGCAGCTCGTTGGCGATCTCCACGTCGAAGCCGAGCCGCGCCTTGACCACTCGTGTGAAGCAACGGAATCCGCCTGAGGCAAGCGCCGTGTAGGCGCCGCCCGCGCGCATCGTCGCCACCAGCTCGGCGGCGCCGGGATTGACGCGGATGCGGTGCGCGGCCTCGTCCAGGGCCATGGCGGGAGCTCCCTCCAGCAGTGCTACACGCTCCTGTAGCGCCGTCGCGAAATCGATCTCGCCGTTCATTGCGCGCTGGGTCACCGCCGCAACACCCGGGCCCAGGCCCAGGATGTCCGCGAGCTCGTCGAGCATCTCGTTCGCGATAATCGTCGCCTCCATGTCGGCGACCAAAAGCCGCTTGCGCCGGCCGTCGCGCGGCTGCGCAATGAGATCGAGCGGCAAATCGCCAATCTCTCGGGCGAGCGCGACGCGCACCGCGGCCTCCGCCTGCTCGGGATCGACCCCCTCGAAGCCGAGATCGGCGGCGCGCTCCGGCGCAAGCCAATCCACCGGCTCGAGATGTGCCCCGAGCGGCTCCAGGGCGGTGCGAGCAACCAGCAACGCGCGCGCCCAGTTGATTCCGCCGGAGCCAGCGATGAGGGTCAGGACGCCGTCGGACATGCAGGCTTTATCGGCGGTGGCCCCGCTCATGGCAAGGCGCCTGCTGGAGCTGTGCTAGACAAGCACCGATGACCCAGGGCGCGGTCCCCATCCTTCTGATCACTGGTCCGACCGCGAGCGGGAAGTCGCGGCTGGCGATCGCGGTGGCGGAGGAATTCCACGGCACCGTAATCAACGCCGACAGCATGCAGGTCTATCGCGATCTCGCCGTGCTGACCGCGCGGCCGGGCGAGCGAGAGCTCGCGCGGGTGCCCCACCGGCTCTTCGGCGTGCTCGATGCGTCCGAGCTCTGCTCCGCGGCGCGCTGGCTCGCGCTCGCCGAGATCGAGATCGCTGCGGCCACCCGCGAAGGCCGCTTGCCCGTCGTGGTGGGGGGCACTGGCCTCTATCTCAAGGCGTTGCTCCGAGGCCTCGCGCCGGTTCCGGAAATCCGCGCGGAGGTGCGCCGCGCGGCGCGCGCGCTTCACGCGGAGGTCGGCGGCGAAAGGTTTCATGCGGCCCTCGCCGAGCGCGACCCGGCCTCGGCGGCGCGCCTCAATCCTGGCGACACCCAGCGCCTGATCCGGGCATACGAGGTGGTGACGGCAACGGGCCGCTCGCTAGTGGACTGGCAGCGCAAGCAGGCCGGCGGCATGCGGCCAGGCGTCGCCGCGATCGTATTGCTGCCACCGAGGGCCGCGCTCTACGCCGCGGTTGACGCCCGCTTTGCATCGATGGCGGACGCGGGCGCGCTCGACGAGGTCCGGGCGTTGATGGCACGCCACTTCTCGCCGGACCGGCCCGCGCTCAAAGCCGTTGGCGTGCCGGAGCTTACGGCCCATCTCCGCGGAGAAATGACGCTCGAGGCCGCCATCTCAGCAGCCCAGCAGGCGAGCCGGCGCTACGCCAAACGCCAGATGACCTGGCTCCGGACCCAACTCCCGCCGCCGAACGAACTCCCGACCCTCTCGGTCAATGCGCAATTTTCGGAAAGTCTGCCGGCCGAAATATTTTCATTTATTCGCCGGTTCCTGTTGACCATTTCCCCGCAAGCTCGCTAGTTTGGCGCCCTCGCGCGGGACGGGAGGCTTGCGGCTGGGCCGCTGCCCTTCAAAGGCAGCGGAAAACCGCCGTGTCCCGCGCGTTTCTTTCGTCCTTCTAACGAGGAGAGGTGTCATGTCGGCGGCGGCAATGCCTGGAGCGGAAATGGTCATCAAAGCCCTGGTGGATCAGGGCGTAGATGTCGTTTTCGGTTATCCGGGCGGCGCGGTATTGCCGATCTACGACGCGCTCTTCAAGCAGAACCAGCTCCGCCACATCCTGGTCCGCCACGAGCAGGCGGCGGTGCATGCGGCCGAGGGCTATGCCCGCTCGACCGGCAAGGTCGGCGTGGTGCTGGTGACGAGCGGCCCCGGCGCCACCAACGCGGTGACTGGTCTGACTGACGCTCTCATGGATTCGATCCCGGTGGTCTGCCTCACGGGGCAGGTGCCGACGCACCTGATCGGCAATGACGCCTTCCAGGAGGCGGACACCACGGGAATCACGCGGCCCTGCACGAAGCACAATTACCTCGTGAAGGACGTGAATGACCTCGCGCGCATGATGCACGAGGCGTTCTACGTCGCGCGCACGGGACGGCCTGGTCCGGTGGTCGTGGACCTGCCGAAGGACATCCTGTTTGCGCCCGGCACCTACACGGCGCCCACGAGCGTCAAGCACAAGACCTACCGGCCGCAGACGGTGCCGGATGCCGCCAAGATCACGGCGGCAGTCGAGCTCATCGCCAATGCCAAGCGGCCGATCTTCTACGGTGGCGGCGGGATCATCAATTCCGGAGAGCGCGCCTGTGCGTTCTTCCAGGAGTTGGCGAAGCTCACGGGCTATCCGGTGACGCTCACTTTGATGGGCCTCGGCGCCTATCCCGCCTCGGACAAGCAGTTCCTGGGCATGCTCGGGATGCACGGGACCTACGAGGCGAACCTCGCCATGCACGATTGCGACGTCATGGTGAACATCGGCGCGCGCTTCGACGATCGCGTGACCGGCCGCTTGAACGCGTTCTCGCCGGGCTCGAAGAAGATCCACCTCGATATCGACCCGTCCTCGGTGAACAAGAACGTGGGTGTCGATCTCGCATTGATCGGCGACGCCGGCGAGACGCTGGCTGAGCTGATCAAGGTGTGGAAGGCGAAGCGCGCGAAGCCCGACGCGAAGGCGCTTAGCGCCTGGTGGCGGCAGATCGATGAGTGGCGCAAGCGCGATTGCCTGCGCTACCAGAAGAGCGATCGCATCATCAAGCCGCAATATGCTCTCGAGCGGCTCTACGCGCTGACTCGCGGCCGCGACCTCTATGTCACGACCGAGGTCGGTCAGCACCAGATGTGGGCTGCGCAGTTCCTCAAGTTCGAGGCGCCGCGGCACTGGATGACCTCGGGGGGGCTCGGCACCATGGGATATGGCCTGCCGGCGGCGATGGGTGTGCAGGTGGCACACCCGGAGGCGCTGGTCATCGACGTCGCCGGCGAGGCCTCGATCCTCATGAACATCCAGGAGATGTCGACGGTGATGCAGTACCGTCTGCCGGTGAAGGTGTTCATCCTCAATAACCAGTACATGGGGATGGTGCGCCAGTGGCAGGAGCTGCTGCATGGCGGGCGCTACTCCGAGAGCTATACGGCCTCGCTGCCGGATTTCGTGAAGCTCGCCGAGGCCTTCGGCGCGGTGGGCTTGCGCGCGAGCCGGCCAGACCAGGTCGATGACGTCATCAAGGAGATGATCAAGGTCGACAAGCCCGTGATCGTCGACGTCGTGGTCGATCAGACCGAGAACTGCTTCCCGATGATCCCGTCGGGAGCGGCGCACAACGAGATGCTGCTGGGGCCCCAGGACAAGAAGTCCGAGGGGCCGGTATCGGAAGAGGGAATGGTACTGGTATAGCGGAGTCCCGACATTCCCGAACTCCGATCCCCTTCCACCAAGCTCAAGGGACGCGCGCCCAAGCGGCGCGCGCCCCCGAAGGAGCCCAGCGTGAGCGGCAGCAGCAGTAGCGCCATCGAAAGACACACCATCGCCGTGCTCGTGGACAACGAGCCCGGCGTCCTCGCCCGCGTGATCGGCCTGTTCTCCGGCCGCGGCTACAACATCGAGAGCCTGACCGTAGCTGAGGTCGACCGCGCGCACGGCCTCTCGCGCATCACCATCGTGACCTCGGGTACGCCCATGATCATCGAGCAGATTAAGGCGCAGCTCGGGCGCCTCGTGCCCGTGCACGCGGTGCGCGACCTCACGGAGCAGGGCGCGCATGTCGAGCGCGAGCTTGCGCTGATCAAGGTCTCGGGCACCGGCGACAAGCGGATCGAATCCCTGCGCCTTGCCGACATCTTCCGCGCGCGCGTCGTCGACAGCACCATCGAGAGCTTCGTCTTCGAGATGACGGGCTCGACCGAGAAGCTCAACGCGTTCATCAACCTGATGGAGCCTTTGGGCCTGGTCGATGTCTCGCGTACCGGCGTCGTCGCGATATCGCGCGGCGGCAGCCGTCTATGAAACCCAACTCCCACAGCGGCCCGGAAGAGGCTGGTGCGAAGCTGCTGCCGCGTAATGACACGCCGCTGTGCTTTGTTGCGTTTCTAGAGGGTCTCTTTCTGCTGCGAGAGAAAATATGTGGTGCTTACTCGGAGTGTGCGGACTTCTTCGGAAGTGAGCAGCGATTCAAGCGAGCATATGTCGTGTTTTCAGGATTTGCCAAGGAGTTGCTCGAACGAAAAGCACAGCTCACTTTTCTAAGAGGCAAGAAGGATGATTGGTCAGACGATATGATCGATGAGTGTTTCGATTTGATATCACTCATATTCATCTCGTCTGGTGCATTCTACCATACATTCTGCGCGGATGATTCAGCAAAATATATTCCAAACCAAGGGACAAGAGGAAAAATCACAGACGCATGGATGTATCTCTTTGAGGAGGCGATTTCTAATATCTCCTTTAAGGAAGTAAATCAGCTTGAGGATATTAGATCGATCATCCAACACAACGAATCAGTTTTTTTAGACTATTATCCAGAGGCAATTGGATATCTCATGCCAGAGCAGAACATATTTACACTTACTTTTGATACCATCAGCTTTGTAAAGAACGTCCTTCAAGCTGATCTCGTGGAGATCACATCCAACAAGGGTTCTCTTTTCGGCCGGTCTCTGGACTTCCAACCTCACCAGACCCGAGCAGCGCTCTCGATCCTTTCGTACTTTGGGAGCGTGCTCGAAGCCAGGTATCCTGGCATGGACGTTGAGGTGAAGATCGGACAGTCGGGGAACAAAATTAGCCTGTCGATAGATAGCGGCTCTGAGGACTTGGAGAAAATTGAAGAATCTCTCGACACCTATCTCGAAGTTGCTAGAGGCCGGAGACCTGCGGAGGCAATTGTTTCCGATCCTATCGACATTCTGCGTCTCCAGCATCAGCTCGACATCGCAGCGCTGCAGTTAAAGTCCGAACAAGATCTTCGCGCAGTGCTGGTCACCGAGAACCGTGGTCTACATGAGCGACTTTCCGCCCTCGAAGAGCGGCTGACGGCTGAGACCGAGCGATTCATGACGCACCTTCAGGAACTCAACTCTAATCAGTATAACGACCACAGGGCGATAGTACGAAGGGTGCTTAACGCCGCTGAGGTCCGTGATCGCGAATTCGAAACAACTCTGAGTCGGGTGATAAGAGTTTTGCTTTCCGGTGAGAAGCGATTTGATAAACGGTCGCTAAAGCGGGACATTGAAGCACTGTACGCGAAAGACCACGGCTTTTGGCGCAAGCTGGTGCGGGAATTGCCTGGAGGCGTTCTTCAGGGTGCGCTTGGGGGATATGTCCACGACCTGATCATCTCGTTAGGAGCGACGCTTCCTCATTAGAGTGAATTGAAAGAAGGGAACCTACCATGCGGGTCTATTACGATCGCGATGCCGACGTGAACCTCATCAAGGGCAAGAAGGTGCTCGTGGTGGGATTCGGCAGCCAGGGGCATGCGCACGCCCTCAATCTCCGCGACAGCGGCGTCAAGGACGTGCGGATCGCGCTTCGTCCGGGCTCCGCCTCGGCCAAGAAGGCCGAGGCGCAGAAGTTCCAGGTCATGACGCCCGCCGAGGGCGCCAAATGGGCTGACGTCGTGATGGTTCTGACGCCCGATGAGTTGCAGGCGGCACTCTATACGCACGACCTCAAGCCCAACATGCGGCCCGACACCGCGCTCGCCTTCGCGCACGGCTTCAACATCCATTTCAGGCTGGTCGAGCCACGCTCGGACATGGACGTGTTCATGATCGCGCCCAAGGGGCCGGGCCATACCGTGCGCTCGGAATACCAGCGCGGCGGCGGTGTGCCGTGTCTGGTGGCGGTCGAGCAGAATCCCTCCGGGAATGCGCTCGAGATCGCGCTCTCCTATGCCTCCGCGATCGGCGGCGGCCGCGCGGGCGTCATCGAGACCACCTTCAAGGAAGAGTGCGAGACCGATCTCTTCGGCGAGCAGACCGTGCTCTGCGGCGGCCTGACCTCGCTCATCATGGCGGGCTACGAGACGCTCGTGGAAGCGGGCTACGCGCCGGAGATGGCCTATTTCGAGTGCCTCCACGAGGTGAAGCTCATCGTCGACCTCATGTACGAGGGCGGCATCGCCACCATGCGCTACTCGATCTCCAACACCGCCGAATACGGCGATTACACCCGCGGCCCCCGCATCATCGACGACCGCGTCAAGGCCGAGATGAAGCGAGTCCTCGAGGAAATCCAGTCGGGCAAATTCGCGCGCGAGTGGGTGCTGGAGAACGCCGCGGGCCAGGCGAGCTTCAAGGCCATGCGCCGCCGCGGCGCCGAGCACCCCGTCGAGAAGATCGGCGAGAAGCTTCGCGCCATGATGCCCTGGATCGCCCAGAACCGGCTGGTGGATCGCGCGAAGAACTAGCGCGTATTGCCAAGCGCTCAGGTGTGCAGCTAGCCCCTCTCCCGCGGCGGCGGGAGAGCGGCCGGAAGGTGAGGGTGGCTGCCCGTCTCGCTCGCCTTGACCCCCATCTTCCCGTTGCTTCGCAACGGGTCCCTCCCTCTCCGCGGGCGGGGGGCTCCGCAGCGCCCGATCTGTTCGCTGAAATTCGATCTTGGATCGCGGCGCCAAGCAACAGACCCCTTGCTGTCGCCGTGTGAAACCGCTAAAAGTACTGCGGAATCCCGGCCTTAGCCGCGTTAACCATTTGTTAGGGCTAAGGGGTTCAGGGTGTCAGCGGCCGGCTTTGCGAGCTCCGGCCCAGACGAGAGGTCGGTTTCGGATGGCTTGGACCGTGGCACAGCACGATCGGCGGCAGGCGCATGTGCGCTTGGCAGCCGATGCGCGCGACCACATTTCGGCCTCCGCTCTCCTCCTTCTCCTCAGTGACGGGGCGCTGCGACTTAGCGGCCCCTGAACGCCGGCTCATCGCGACCGGCGATCGGCGTTCAGGGGGTAGTGCGATCAAACCCGCTTCGTTGCACCCTTCATTTGAGGAGCCGCGCTAATGAGCGCCACCACCCATCGCCAGCAGTCCCAGTCCAGTAGCGACAAGAATCGCGTCATCGTCTTCGACACAACGCTGCGCGACGGCGAGCAATCGCCGGGCGCATCGATGAATCTCGACGAGAAGATCAAGATCGCCCTCCTCCTCGAGGAGATGGGGATCGATGTCATCGAGGCGGGCTTCCCGATCGCCTCCAACGGCGATTTCGAGTCCGTGCGCGAGATCGCGAAGCTCGTGAAGCACGCCAGCGTCTGCGGCCTCTCGCGCGCCGCCCGCGGTGACATCGACCGCGCCTGGGAAGCGCTCCAGAACGCCGCGCGCCCGCGCATCCACACGTTCATCTCGACCTCGCCGCTCCACATGAAGTTCAAGCTCCAGATGGAGCCCGAGGCGGTGCACCAGGCCGTGATCGACAGCGTGAGCCACGCGCGCAACCTCTGCGACGACGTCGAGTGGTCCTGCGAGGACGGCTCCCGCACCGAGCACGACTTCCTCTGCCGCACTGTCG
This sequence comes from Allostellaceae bacterium, assembly GCA_035280245.1. Lineage (GTDB taxonomy): Bacteria > Pseudomonadota > Alphaproteobacteria > ATCC43930 > CGMCC-115725 > DASZHJ01. The sequence continues at coordinate 9,783 of DATEGF010000301.1, read as the reverse complement.
AGAGCGCGATCAAGGCGGGCGCGCGGACCATCAACGTTCCCGACACTGTCGGCTACACGCTTCCCGAGGAGTTCGCGGCCTTGATCCGCATGCTCTTCAATCGCGTGCCCAATATCGACAAGGCCGTGATCTCCGTGCATTGCCACAACGATCTCGGGCTCGCGGTCGCCAATTCGCTGGCGGCGGTGGGCGCGGGGGCGCGGCAGGTCGAGTGCACCGTGAACGGCCTCGGCGAGCGAGCCGGCAACGCTTCGATGGAGGAGATCGTCATGGCGCTGAAAACGCGCCACGACATCATGCCCTGCACCACCGGCGTCCGGACCGAGTACATCATGCGGGCCTCGCACCTGGTCTCCACCATCACCGGTTTCGTGGTGCAGCCCAACAAGGCGATCGTGGGCGCCAACGCCTTCGCGCATGAGAGCGGCATCCACCAGGACGGCATGCTCAAGCACGCCGGCACTTACGAGATCATGACGCCGGAGTCCGTGGGCCTGCACCGGTCGAAGCTGGTGATGGGCAAGCACTCCGGCCGCCACGCCTTCAAGATGAAGCTCAAGGAGCTGGGCTTCGAGCTGGGTGACAACGCCGTGAACGATGCCTTCCGGCGGTTCAAGGACCTGGCGGACCGCAAGAAGGAGATCTATGACGAGGACCTGGTCGCGCTTGTGGACGAGCAGGTATTGCGGGGTCATGACAGGATCAAGTTCGTCTCATTGCAGGTGATCGCGGGCTCGAAGGGTCCGCAGACTGCCGAGGTCGAGCTCGAGGTGGACGGCGCCATGAAGCACGCCAAGGTCACAGGCAACGGCCCGATCGACGCGGCCTTCAACGCGATCAAGTCGATCGTGCCGCACACGGCGAAGCTCCAGCTGTTTCAGGTGGGTGCTGTGACGGCGGGCACGGACGCCCAGGCCGAGGTCACGGTACGCCTCGAGGAGAACGGCAAGACCGTGAACGGACAGGGCTCGGATCCCGATACCCTCGTTGCCTCGGTGCGAGCCTATATTCACGCACTCAACAAGCTTATGACGAAGCGGGCGAAGACGGCGCCCGCCGCGATGACGGCCTAGACGACGCGGGAGGGGCGGCTGCCAAGCCGCCCCTTCTCTATACGGAAGCGAATGGCGGGCGTGCAAAACAGAAGCACAGGAAACCCAAAGGAAAAATGATCGGGAAGTTGTTCGGGCTGCTGTCCGCCGACATGGCGATCGATCTCGGCACGGCGAATACCCTGGTCTACGTCAAGGGACGCGGCATCGTGCTCAACGAGCCCTCCGTGGTGGCGATCGCCAACGTGAAGGGCAAGAAGCAGGTGCTCGCCGTGGGCGACGAGGCCAAGATGATGCTGGGCCGAACGCCCGGCTACATCCAGGCGATCCGCCCGCTGCGCGACGGAGTCATCGCGGACTTCGAGGTCGCGGAAGAGATGATCAAGCACTTCATCCGCAAGGTGCACAACCGCCGGAGCTTCGCCTCCCCGCAGATCATTGTCTGCGTGCCGTCGGGCTCGACGGCGGTCGAGCGCCGCGCGATCCAGGAGTCGGCCGAGAGCGCCGGCGCGCGGCGCGTGTTCCTGATCGAGGAGCCCATGGCGGCGGCGATCGGCGCGGGCCTGCCGGTCAGCGAGCCCACGGGATCGATGGTGGTCGACATCGGCGGCGGCACCACGGAGGTCGCCGTGCTGGCGCTCGGCGGCATCGTCTATTCGCGCTCGGTGCGCGTCGGCGGCGACAAGATGGACGAGGCGATCATCGCCTATATCCGCCGGAACCATAATTTGCTCGTCGGCGAGAGCAGCGCCGAGCGGATCAAGAAGGAGATCGGCTCCGCCTGCATGCCGGCGGACGGCGAGGGCCGCACCATGGAGATCAAGGGCCGCGACCTCATGAATGGCGTGCCCAAGGAGATCGTGATCACCGAGCGGCAGATCGCGGAGAGCCTCGCGGAGCCGGTTGGCGCCATCGTCGAGGCGGTGAAGGTGGCACTCGAGCACACCGCGCCCGAGCTCGCCGCGGACATCGTCGACAAGGGCATCGTGCTCACCGGCGGCGGCGCTCTGCTCTCCAACCTGGATTACGTGCTGCGTCACGCGACCGGTCTGCCGGTCTCGATCGCCGACGACCCCTTGTCCTGCGTGGCGCTCGGTACCGGTCGGGCGCTCGAGGAGAAGTCGCTGAAGAGCGTCCTGATCAGCATGTATTGATGGGACTGCGCGATGATGGGCACGCGGGGTCGTAGAGGTAGCTGAGTAAAAGCGAGCGTACGGGACCAGTCGGATCCATGTCGCGTGTGTCGATGCCCATGCGTGCCGTCGCCCAACGCCTCGCGTTGCCGTTCCTCGTGATCGTGTCCGTCGGGCTGATCGTGGTCGGCAAGGCCGACATCGTGCTGATCGAGCACGTGCGGACCGACCTCAACGACGCGCTGGCGCCGGTCTTCGAGGCGATCGCTCAGCCGATCAACGTCGTCACCTCCGGCGTGCGGCGCTTCGCGGATCACTTCACGGTCTACGAGGAGAACCAGCGGCTCCGCGAGGAGAACGCCCGCCTGCTGCAGTGGCAGGAGGTGGCGCAGCGGCTCGAGAGCGAGAACGAGGAGCTCCGGCAGATGCTCCACTTCACGCCGCAGGGCGTGCGGGGCTACATCACAGGCCGGGTCATAGCCAACTCCGGCGGGGCGTTCCTGCGCAACGTGCTGATCGACGTGGGCGACCGTCAGGGGGTCGAGCGCGGCCAGGCAGCGCTCGGCGGCGAGGGTGTGGCGGGCCGGGTGACCGAGGTCGGCAGCCGCGCCTCACGCGTGCTCCTCCTGACCGACCTCAACTCGCGCGTTCCCGTGGTGATCGAGGACACGCGCGAGCGGGCGGTGCTGGCGGGCGACAACACCAGCCGGCCGCGGCTCCTTTATCTGCCCGAGAAGAGCGCGGTCCAGGTCGGCGACCGCGTGGTGACGGCAGGCAGCGGCGGCGTCTTTCCGCCGGGCCTGCCCGTCGGCGCGGTTTCCTCGATCGATGGCGGCGTGGTCCGGATCGAGCCCGAGGCCGAGCTCTCGCATCTCGAGTACGTCCGCATCGTCGACTTCGGCCTCGGCGCCGGTGTGCTGCCGCAGAGCGTGATCCCCGCGCCCAAGCCGGCCCGTGGCGGGCGGCGCGCCGCCGATCCCGACATCGACCAGTAGGACAGAGCGCCCATGAAGCTCGCCCTGCTTGAGCGCGATGTCGGTCTCCTCAGTCGAGTTGTTCCGACCCTGACCACGGTGCTCTGCGTCGCCGCGTCGGTGGTCCCCGCGCATCTGCCGTCCTTCACCGCGGCGACACCGTTTTTCACGCTGATGGCGGTCTATTTCTGGACGCTCTACCGCGCCGATCTGCTGCCTTTTCCGGTGGTGTTCGCGGTGGGTTTGCTGCTCGACGTCCTCGAGGGCGGGCCCCCTGGCATCTCCTCACTGATCCTGCTGCTCACGTATGCGGCGGTGATGACCCAGCGGGAGCAGCTCGCGATGCGCCGGTTCACCGTGATCTGGGTGGGTTTCCTGATGGTTGCGGGGGCAGCGGCGGCACTTCAGTGGGGCATCGTGAGCCTCTTTTATGGTATGCTCCTGGATGTCCGGGCATTCTTGTTTCAGGGCGTGCTGACGGTGGCTGTCTACCCCGTGGTGAGCTACCTGCTCTCCCGCGTCCAGCGAATGCTCCTCATGCGGGCCTGAGATGCAGCAGAAGAAGGACAACAGGCGGGTCAAGCTGTTGACGCGCCGGGCGGTGCTGGTCGCCGGCGGCCAGGGCGTGCTGCTCGCGCTATTGGCGGGCCGCCTCTACCAGCTTCAGATCGTCGAGCAGGACAAATACGCGACCCTGGCCGACGAGCAGCGGATCAATCTGCGGTTGCTCGCACCGCCGCGCGGCCGCATCGTCGATCGCTTCGGCGTGCCGCTCGCGACCAACCGACAGAACTACCGCGTCTCGCTGATTGCCGACCAGGTCGCCAATGTGAATGCGACCCTCGACGCCGTCGCCGTCCTGATCCCCGTCAGCGACTCCGATCGCCGGCGCGTGCTTCGCGAGATCAAGCGCAAGCACAGCTTCGTCCCCATCGCGATCCGCGAGAACGTCAGCTGGGACGACATGGCGCGTATCGAGGTGAACACGCCGGATCTGGTGGGCGTCTCGGTCGAGCAAGGCCTGACCCGGGATTATCCGCTGGGTGATATGGCCTCGCACGTGATCGGGTATGTGGCGCCGGTCGCGGAGAAGGAGCTGACCGGCGATCCGCTCCTGGAGCTGCCGGATTTCCGCATCGGGAAGAACGGCGTCGAGAAGCAGCACGACCTGGAGCTGCGAGGCAATGCCGGTACCGCCCAGGTCGAGGTCAACGCCTACGGCCGCGTGATGCGCGAGATCTCGCGCGACGAGGGCAGCCCCGGCAAGCAGATCGCACTGACCATCGACGCCGAGATCCAGGAGTTCGCGGCGCAGCGCTGCATCGCGGAAGGCAGCGTCGCTTGCGTCGTGATGGACGCGCCCACCGGCGACGTCCTCGCGATGGCCTCGGTCCCCGGCTACGACCCCGCGGCGTTTTCCGCGGGCCTCACCAATGCGCAGTGGAACGCGCTGCTCCAGGATCAACTCAACCCGCTCAGCAACAAGTGCGTCAGCGGCACCTACGCGCCGGGCTCGACCTTCAAGCCGATGGTGGCGCTGGCGGCGCTCGCGAACGGGATATCCCCGGACACGCGCGTCACCTGCCCCGGGCACTTCCAGCTCGGCAATTCCGTCTGGCATTGCTGGAAACCGCAGGGGCACGGCACGCTCGACATGCATGGCGGAATCATGCATTCCTGCGACGTCTATTTCTACGAGATGGCGCGGCGCCTCGGCATCGACAAATTCGCCGAGGTGGCCAAGCGCTTCGGCCTCGGTGCCACGCTCGGCATCGACATTCCCGGCGAGAAGGCCGGGCTGATCCCGACCCGCGACTGGAAGCTCGCGACTTTCGGGATTCCCTGGCAGCCAGGCGAGAACATCAGCTGCGGCATCGGCCAAAGCTACGTCACCTCGACGCCGCTGCAGCTCGCGACCATGGTGGCGCGGCTGGTGACCGGCAAGCGCATCGTGCCGCGCCTGACGCGTGCGGCCGGCGTCATGCGGGCGGACCAGCCGCTCGTTGAGCCGGCATTCGAGGCGATGGGCGTGCCGCAGAAGGACCTCAACGTGGTCCTCGGCGGCATGAATTCTGTGGTGAACGAGCAGGGCGGCACCGCCTATATGGCGCGCATCAAGGACCCCGCGATGGCGATGGGCGGCAAGTCCGGCACGGCACAGGTGCGCCACATCACCGCAGCCGAGCACGAGCATGGCGTTCGCAAGGCAAGGCAGGTCCCTTGGATCGAGCGCGACCACGCGCTCTTCGTCTCTTTCGCGCCGGTGAGCGCGCCGCGTTATGTCTGCGCGGTGGTGGTAGAGCATGGCGGCGAGAGCGCCGGTGGCGGCTCGGCGGTGGCGGCACCGATCTGCGCGGACATCCTGGTCGAGCTGCAGAAGCGCGATCCCGCGCGACGGGTGCCCGACGCCCGCGTCGCTGCTGACCGGCTCTCGACACGGAGCTGAGCGCGCGGCCCCATGAGCATCTCGCACCTCGACCCCGGCCGCCCGCGCGAGCTCTCCCTCCCGGAAAAGGTCTGGAGCATCAATTGGGGGCTGGTCCTGCTGGTGAGCCTGCTCGCCTGCGTGGGCTTCGGGACACTCTACTCCGCCGCCAATGGCAATTGGGATCCGTGGGCCAGCAAGCAGATCGTGCGCTACGGCGTGGCGCTCGCGGTGATGCTCGTTTGTGCCGTGGTCGACCTCAAGTTCTGGTATCGCTCGGCCTATTGGATCTACGGCATCGCATTCCTGCTACTGGTGGCGGTCGAGGTTCGTGGCGCCATCGGCATGGGCGCGCAGCGCTGGATCGACCTCGGCGTGATCCAGCTGCAGCCCTCGGAGATCATGAAGGTGGCGGCGGTCCTCGTGCTGGCCCGTTATTTCCACAACATCGGCATCGACGAGATCGGCCGGCCCCAGCTCCTGATCGTGCCGGCGCTCCTGGTGCTGGTTCCGGCGGCGCTCGTGATGAAGCAGCCAGACCTCGGCACGGCGCTGATGCTCGTCCTGGGCGGCGGTGTCATGTTCTTTCTCGCGGGCGTGCGGATCTGGAAGTTCGCAATCCTGATCGTCGGCGGCGGGGCCGGGGCGCCGCTCGCCTGGCGCTTCCTGAAGCCTTATCAGAAAGCGCGCTTGGTGAGCTTCCTCGACCCGGAGAGCGATCCTCAGGGCACCGGGTACCACAGCCTGCAATCCAAGATCGCCATCGGCTCCGGCGGTCCGACCGGGAAGGGCTTCCTCGAGGGCACCCAGAGCCATCTCAACTTCCTGCCGGAGAAGCAGACCGACTTCATCTTCACCATGCTGGCGGAGGAGTGGGGTTTGGTGGGTGGATTGGCGCTCCTGGCGCTCTACACGCTCGTGATCGTCTATGGCTACGCGATCGCCTTCAGGAGCCGCAGTCACTTCGGCCGCTTGCTGGCGCTTGGCATCACCGTGAATCTGTTTCTCTACGTGTTCATCAACACGGCCATGGTGATGGGGCTGATCCCGGTAGTGGGCGTGCCGCTCCCGCTGGTGTCCTACGGCGGCACCGCGATGCTGACAGTGATGTACGGCTTCGGCCTTCTCATGAGCGTCTACGTCCACCGCGACGCCCGCATCGGCCGCCCCGGCGACAACGAGGGCTGAGGGAGCGGCCGTTTCGGCGCAGAAACCGCGGCTCGACAAGCATCGGCTGGCTTGCTATATCACGCGGCCTTCCCGCGGCGGGTGCATAGCTCAGTTGGTAGAGCAGCTGACTCTTAATCAGCGGGTCCCAGGTTCGAGTCCTGGTGCACCCACCAAATCCTTCGATTGGTGAGACCGCGTTCGCGAAGTCCTCAAGTGAGATAATCGCACCGGAACCCGTCGCCCCACCGCTTCAGGTGGCCCACCGACGGCGATGGGAAGTGCATCGTGCAGAATAGAGTCTCGGTGTCGCAGTAGCGCTCGAGGAAGTCGCGGCGGGTGCGGACGGCGTGGGGCGCGTCGACGTCGGCGCGGGTGAAGAGCTCGGGGTAGCGTGCCTGCAGCGGTGAGTGGATGAGATCGCCGGTGAAGACGGCGGCGTCGCCTTTGCGCCCGATCGAGACGGCGAAATGGTCGGGCGTGTGGCCCGGCGTCGGTAGCAGCCGCACATGATCGTCGACCTCGTGATCGCTGGTCACCATCTGAGCCTTCTTGGCATCGACGATCGGCAGCACGCTGTCCTCCATCGCCGAGAGCGGCGTCTTCCGATGGACGCCGTCCCAGTAGTCGTACTCCTTCTTCGAGAAGAGATAGCGCGCGTTCGGGAAGGTCGGGACCCACTTGCCGTTCTCGAGCCGCGTGTTCCAGCCGACGTGATCGCCGTGGAGATGCGTGCACATCACGACATCGATGTCCTCGACGCCGACCCCCGCGGCCGTGAGCGCATTCATCCACGCCGGATCATTCTTGCGATGCCAGGCGGGCCGGTGTCCGTGGTTCTTGTCGTTGCCGATGCACGCATCGACCAGCACCGTGTGGTGTGGCGTCTTCACGACGTAGGACTGGAAGCAAAAGATCACGTGGTTCGTCTTGGGATCGAGCCCCTTGGGCTCGAGCCACGCACGGTTCTCCTCGAGACGCTCGGGCGTGAGGCTCGGCAGGAAATCGCGGATCGGCGTGAAGCCGTATTCCTGCTCGACGATGCGATGGATCGCCATGTCCTCGACGGTGTACTGCGTGCGCATGCGTGTCCTTCACGTTGGATGTTGATGCGAAAATCTGGGCGCGCGCTACTCCGCGGCCACGGCCGGGAAGCGAAGCGCGCCTGTGGGATTGGCGGAGTTGCGCAGCTCCGCGGCATAGGCCTCGCGCCACGGCAAGCGCGCCGGCGCCACAAAATTTCCGCTGTGGGCGCCGAGGCAGGTCTCGGGATCGTCCAGGATCGGCGGCACGGCGCCCGTCTCCGCGAGCGCGCGCGCCGCACCGATGAGCCGTCGGCGCGTGCGCGTCACCATGAGGTCGCTGACAGCCAAGTTTTCGAAGCTGCGGTCGACGACACCGCCCATGCTCTCGGTGATTGCTTGGTCCTGCAGGTGGACACCGTCGATGCCGGTGTAGCTGCGCTCGCGCTGGGCCTCGCGGTCGAGCCGGTAGTCGTTGGTCGCATTCGCGGCGAGCCGCCAGCGGCCGTGCCAATCCGTCGTGTTCGGCAGGTAGTCGAACCGTGCGGGTGCCGCCGCGTCAGCGCCGGGTAGGTTCTGATTTCGCGTCACGATCGGGGTGCTGCCGGCCTTCCACGCGACGGCCAGGAACATGGTGTGCGTGTCGTCCATCGGGACCCACGCCCGCGACACCACCTGTCCTTTGAAAGGGCCGTTCGGGATCAGCGTCCAGAATGGGAAGACGAAGTGCGCGAGCCGATAATAGGCGTTGGCGGGCCCGGCGGGCCAGTGACCCGCGTACATCGTGCCCCACTCGGTATCGGTCACGTGGATCTCCGGGCTGCGATTGCTGATGATCCAGCGCTGGATCGCGTTGGCCGGATACTCCTCCGGCTTGACCTTCCCCTCGTGCAGGAAGGCGACATGCGAGGTGTCGATATCGCCCTCGAGCGCCTGCAGCCAATGGCACTCGCGCTGCGCCCAGGTGATGCGCACCTCCGCTTCGGGCAGCAGCAGCGCCTCCATCACCGGCAGCGGCGGCGCTTCCTTCCGCGTACCCATGTAGCAATAGACGATGCCGTTGCGCTCGGCGGTCTTGTAGGCGCGCGCTTTGACCTGGTCGGCGAAAACGTGCTGCGGCGGCACGTTCGGCATCTCCAGGCACTGGCCGGTCACGTCGTATTTCCAGCCGTGATAGACGCAGCGCAAGCCGCCCTCCTCGTTGCGACCGAAGAACAGCGAGGCGCCGCGATGCGGGCAGCGGTGATCCATGATGCCGACCCGACCCGCGCTGTCCCGGAAGGCGACCAGCTTCTCGCCGAGCAGCATGAGCCGCATCGGCGGCCCGTCGGTCGCGAGCTCTGCGGAGCCGCAGGCTGGCACCCAGTATTCCCTGAGGAGCCGACCCATGGCGGTGCCGAGGCCGACGCCGGCCAGCAGCTCGAAATCCTGCTCGGATGCCATCTCCCGCTCCCTCGCGGCGTTGCCGCGATCATTTCCGGGTCCTGGTTCGTCGAGGATGAGGCGGGCGCGGCGTCGGCGTCAACCCTGCCGGACTCAGCGGGGCGGGAATTTCTTCGCGACCGTCGCGGTCGCGAGCGTCGTGCCGGCCGCGTCCTGCGCAACGACGGTCCATTGATATGTGTGCTGGCCCGAGGGCGGGCAGGGGCCTTTATAAGAGAACGCGCCGCGATCCAACTTGGTCTGGCCCGTGAAGGCGACGGTGCTGCCGCCATGAGGGAAGCTCGGCGCATCCAGATCCTTCATGGCGAAGGCGAGCCGCTGGGTGCCCGCGGGGACTCCGCTCAGCGTGAAGGGTGGCGATTTCGCATCGAAGCAGGAAGCCGTGCCCTGCCACGTGAAATCGACGCTGAAGGCTGGGGCCTGGGCACGGGCTAGGCTCGATCCCGCGAGGAGGGCGACGGCGATGATCGCTGCAATCCGGCTCCGGTCAGGAGACATGGGCCACCACGCGAACGCCGCCGAGCCGGCCGCTCTCGAAAAGGCGCGCGACCGCGGCATAGAAGGTCT
>DATEGF010000300.1:0-11666 GCA_035280245.1 Allostellaceae bacterium | reverse complement strand
GCGAGCGGCCGGTGCGATACCCCAAGCACCCGATCGCGCCCGGCGCGCGCTCGAGCGGCTCGCGCTGAGGGCCAGGCCCGACATCAAGATGCACACGCCCACCGGCCTCATGGGCGCGGATGTCGCGCGACGAGCGGGTCTCGCGGTGTCGCCGCTTGATATCTCGCCTCCGGCCGCCACCACTGCGGCCGATACACGGGATGCGGCGGCGGAGCTCATGCACCGCAATGTGGCGCTGATCCTCTTTGCCGGCGGCGACGGCACCGCCCGCGACATCCTCGATGTCGTGGGTGATCGCGTTCCCGTCCTCGGCCTGCCGGCGGGCGTCAAGATGCAGTCCGCGGTGTTCGCCGTGAGTCCGGAGGCCGCGGGCGAGCTGGTCGCGCTCATGGCTCGCGGCCCCGCGGAGAAGATCTCGTTCCGCGCCGCCGAGGTGATGGATATCGACGAGGCCGCGATGCGCGCGGGCCGCATCTCCGCCCGGCTCTTCGGCTATGCGCGCATCCCCTTCGAGCGCCGCCTGGTGCAAAGCCCCAAATCCAGCGAGGCCTCCGAGGAGTCGGTCATCGACGCGCTTGGCCGCGAGATCGCGGAGGAGATGGCGCCGGGCCGGCTCTACATCCTCGGACCCGGCACCACCACGGCGCGGGTGCTCCATCATCTCGGGCTCGAGGGAACACTGCTCGGCGTCGATGCCGTGCTGGATCGGGTGCTCGTCGGCTGCGATCTCGACAGCCGCGCGCTCGAGCAGCTGGTCGTACACCAGCCGGCCAGCCTCATCCTCGGCGTCGTCGGCGGCCAGGGCTTCATCTTCGGCCGCGGGAACCAGCAGATCTCAGCGCCGGTCATTCGCGCGATCGGACGCGACAACATCGTTCTGCTCGCGACCCAGCGCAAGATCGCGAGCCTCGGCGAGAACCTCCTGCGGGTGGATACCGGCGATCCCGCCCTCGATGCGACGCTTAAAGGATACATCCGCGTTCGCATCGCGCCCGGCCGCTCCACACTGATGCGGGTCGTCACGTAGAGGGCGCCGGCTTCACGATTGAAAACCCCGCGCCGCCGATGCAAGAATGCACGGCGCATACAAGCTGCACGGGGAGCCCGTATCCGTGGCATCCAATCCGTCATCGGCCCATCCGTGGATGGCCAACTCGCTCGCCGACATCAAGCAGGCGATGCTGAGCGAGATCGGCGCGGCGAGCATCGAAGAGCTCTTCGAGCAGATCCCGGCGGCGCATCGGCTGAAGGCGCCGCTCAAGCTGCCGCGACAGCTCAAGTCCGAGGCCGAGCTCAAGCGCCACCTGGTGGAGCTTCTGTCGCCCAACGAGACCTGCGAGACGAATCTGAATTTTCTCGGCGCCGGCTGCTGGCAGCACCACGTGCCGGCGGTCGTGGACGAGATCGTCGGACGCACGGAGTTCCTGACGCCGGTGTGGGGCTCGCCGCAGTCAGACCACGGCCGCAATCAGGCCTGGTTCGAGTTCGCGAGTCAGCTGGGCGAGCTCCTCGACATGGAGGTGGTCCAGCTGCCGGTCTACAGCTGGGGCTGCGCGGCGGGTCACGCGATCCGCATGGCCACGCGGCTGACCGGACGCCGGCAAGTCCTGGTTCCCGCCTTGATCGATCCCGAGCGGCTCTCGGTGATCCGGAATTATGCCGAACCGCCGGAGATGCCGAACCACATCGAGATCGTGAGCGTCGCACACGACAAGAAGACCGGCGGGCTCGACATCGCGGATTTGAAGGCGAAGATCTCGCCGCGGACGGCCGCGGTCTATATCGAGTCGCCCGGCTATCTCGGCTCCTTCGAGCCACGCGGCGGAGAGATCGCCGAGATCGCGCGGTCCGCGGGCGCGGAGACGATCGTCGGCGTGGACCCGCTCTGCCTCGGCGTGGTCCGGCCGCCCGCGGACTACGGCGCCGATCTCGTCGTTGGGCCGACGCAGCCGCTCGGTGTCCACATGAATTGCGGCGGTGGCGTCGGTGGCTTCATCGCCTCCCGTGACGAGGAGCGCTACGTCCGCCAGTACAACGGCTTCCTTGTCAGCATCACGGGAACGACGCAGGCCAGCGAGTACGGCTTCTCGCTCTCCTGCTCGCACCAGACGTCATACGGCATGCGCGAGCAGGGCCGCGACTGGACCGGAAACTCGGTCTATCTCTGGGCGATCGCGAATGCGGTCTACATGTCGCTCCTGGGGCCCGCGGGATTCCGCGAGCTCGGCGAGCTGATCTTGCAGCAGGCGCATTACGCCGCGCGCGCGATCGGCCACATCAAAGGCGTCCGCGTCCTGTTCCCGCAGGGCTTCTTCAAGGAGTTCGTGGTGAACTTCGATCGCACCGGCAAGACCGTCGCGCAGGTCAATCGCGCGCTGCGCCGGCGTGGCATCTTCGGCGGCAAGGATCTCTCGCGTGAGTTCCCGAACTTCGGCCAGAGCGCGCTCTATTGCGTGACCGAGGTGCACAGCAAAACCGACATCGATCGCCTCGCCACGGGGCTCAAGGAGGTCGTCGGGGCATGAGCGAGCGACGCGATCTTCGGAAATTCCACGCGGCGCGCTGGAGCGAGCCCGTCGTGATGGAGCTCGGCCATCCCGGCCGCCGCGGGCAGACTTTCCCGACCGCCGAGCCCACAGTGCAGAAGTCCGTCGGCACGGTGGCCGGCCTCATTCCCAGAGGCCTCGCGCGCCGGTCGCCGCCCGCGCTTCCCGAGCTCTCGGAGCCCGAGGTGCAGCGCCACTACCTGCATCTCGCGCAGGAGACGCTGGGCATGATGGGGATCAGCCTCTTCGGCACCTGCACCATGAAATACAACGCGCGCGTCAGCGAGGCGATCGCCGCGCGGCCCGAGCTTGCGGAAGTGCATCCGTACCAGCCCGAGGAGACGTTGCAGGGCATCCTCGAGATCATCCACTCCTTCGATCTCATCCTCCGCGCGCTCTCGGGCATGGATCAGTTCGTCTTCCAGCCAGGCGGCGGCGCCGACGCCGCCTATACCCATTGCTGCCTCACGCGCGCCTACCATCAGGCGAAGGGCCAGCTCGCCGAGCGCGACGAGATCGTGACCTCGATCCAGGCGCACCCCTGCAATGCCGCGACCGCGGCGGCCGCCGGCTTCAAGGTCGTGACGCTCCAGCTCGAGAAGAATGGCTATCCGTCGCTCGAGGCACTCAAAGCAGCGGTATCCAAACGCACCGCCGCACTCCTCATCAACAACCCCGACGACATGGGGATCTACAACCCTGACATCAAAGAATGGATCCGGGTGGTGCACAAGGCGGGCGGGCTCTGTTTCTACGACCACGCCAACTTCAATGGCGTCATGGGGAAGCTCCGGGCGTGCGAGCTCGGCTTCGACGCCTGCATGTTCATGCTGCACAAGACTTTCGGCGCGCCCAAGGGCGGTGGCGGGCCGGCGGTGGGCGCCTATGGCTGCACGGCGGCGCTGGCACCCTTCCTGCCGACGCCGGTCGTGGTGAAGAAGAGCGACGCCTATCGCCTCGACAGCGATCGCCCGAAGAGCGTCGGTAAGATCCGCGAGTTCTGGGGCAACGTACCCCAGGTCATGAAGGCCTATGCGTGGGCGCGCGCCATGGGCGCGGAGGGCATCAACGAGGCCTCCGACCTCTCCGTGCTCGCGAACAACTACATGGATGCCAAGCTCGGGCGCATCAAAGGCCTCGAGCGGTCGAATCCCGGCGTCGACGCGTGGCGCATGGAGATGACGCGTTGGGGCCTGGGCCCGCTCAAAGCGGCGACGGGCGTCGGCACCGCCGATGTCGCGAACCGGATGGCGGACTACGGCATCGACCCCTTCTGGATGTCCCACGAGCCCTGGGTCATGCCGGAGCCCTTCACGCCTGAAGCGGGGGAGATGTACTCCAAGGAGGATCTCGATCGCTGGATTGCGGTCATCGAGCAGATCGTCAAGGAGGCTTATGAGAACCCCGATCTGGTCAAGAGCGCGCCCCATCACCAGCCGATCCATCAGATCAAGGGCGCGCCGCTCGAGGATCCCAAAAGCTGGGCCATGACCTGGCGCGCCTATCGGCGCAAGCACGGCGGGGGCGCGCATGGCCGGTAAATCGCGCAGTCGCGGGGCATCCGGCGCATCCAATCGGTCTCGCGCCGTCGCGACGCCGCGCATGAAGCGCACACGCGGCACCGGCGCCTCTTATGTCTACGACAGCCTGAAGGCGCTCATCCTCGATCTGGAGCTAAAGCCCGGGACCCTCCTCGACGAGACCTTGGTCAGCCGGCAGTTCCATGTCTCGCGCTCACCGGTGCGCGAGGCGCTGATCCGCCTTTCGGCGGAAGGGCTCGTACAGACGCTCCGCAACCGGACCTCGATCGTGGCGCAATTCGACGTGGGGGCGCTGCCCGCCTACTTCGACGCCATGCTGCTGCTCTATCGGGTGAGCGCGCGGCTCGCCGCCGTCAACGCGACGCCCGCGCGGATCGAGCAACTGCGCCAGATCGTGCACCAGCACGAGGACGCGCTCCATCGCAACGACATGAGGTCGATGGTGCGCTTCAACTACGACTTCCACAGCGCCATCGCCGAGATGAGCGACAATCCCTTCATCACCGGCTGGCTGCGGGGCTTGCTTGACCAGGGGCAGCGCATCCTCCGGCTCTACGCGCACAATCTCGGCGACCACGTGCCCGACGCCACGCTGAGGCCGCATCGGGAGATGGTGAAGGCGATCGCCGCGGGCGACGCCGAGGGCGCCGAGGAGGCGGGTCGCTCCGACGCGCAGGCGCTGATCGACGCGTTCAAGCGGAATTTGTCCGACCGCCCCACCGCCGGCATCGCGCTCGAGGCGGCACCGCGCAAGCCTCAGCTCGAGGAGACCGAGTGAGCCTGGCGAGGCTGCGGTCAGGGAGTTCTGTACACATGGAGTATACTGTTGACGCGCTTCCAGGCTTGAGTGAGCATCGTCGCGGGGGCTGAGGCCGGGTTCCCCACGCGCTACGAGCCGGTACTGACGACAACCCGGCCGAAACGGGACGGCGCGCGAAATGCCGCCGCCCAGGGAGGTTCACATGCTGAAGAGATTCCTGGTGCCGATCCTCGCCTTGGTGGCCGCGGTCATGATCGGCACTGCGGTCCAGGCGAAATCGCTCGACGACATCATCAAGGCCGGCACTATCCGGATCGGCATCAATCCGAATTTCCCGCCGATGAGCTCGCGCGGCTCCGACGGTAACTGGCAGGGCTTCGACATCGATATCGGCAATAAGATCGCCGAGGCGCTGAAGATCAAGGTCGAGTGGGTGCCGACCGAGACGCCGCAGCGCGTGCCCTTCCTGGTCGCTGACAAAATCGACATCTCCCTGGGTGCCCTCACGCGCACGGCCGAGCGCGCCAAGCTGATCGAGTTCACCGTGCCGCTCCACACCGAGGTGATGGCGGTGCTGACCACGGACAAGGTGACCGTCGAGGACTGGAAGCAGCTCAACGACGCGAAGTTCACGCTCGCCGACATGCGCGGCAACTGGACCGTCGATTGGCTCAAGGAGAACCTGCCGCAGGCGAAGGTGAGCCTGGTCGACACCATCGCCGACACCGTCCGCCTCGTCGGCCAAGGCCGCGCCGACGCGATCGTCGAGAACATCGACTTCTTCATGGCGCAGACCAAGAACTATCCCGACGTGAAGTGGCGCGTGCTCAAGAAGACGATCGACGTCTCCTATGACTCGATCGGCGTTCAGCGCGGCAATTACCCCCTGCGCGACGCGCTCAACATCGTCCTCTGGGGCATGCACTCGTCGGACTTCGTCAATCAGTGCTGGGAGAAGTGGTACGGCGCGCCGATGCTCGTGAAGGTCGAGCCGAGCCCGTACTTCTGATTTGCTCTCTCGACAGGCGCCGGCTCCCCCAAGAGCCAGCGCCCGCTGAGCGCGTGCGATGAACTACACGTTCCAGTTCGGCGTCGCATTCGCGCAACTGCCTGAGCTGCTGAAGGGCGCGATCGTCACCTTCGAGCTCGGGCTGCTCACGTTCTGGGGCGCCTCGCTGATCGGCCTTCTCGGGGCCTCTCTCAAGACGTTCGGCGGCCCGGTCCTGCGCGGCGTCGCCAACGCCTATGTCATCTTCTTCACCAACACGCCCGCGCTGATCCAGATCTACTTCCTCTACTTCGGCCTGCCGGAGTTCGGCATCCGTTGGGAGAATTTTACCTGCGTTCTGATCGGGCTCACGCTCAATGCCGGCGGGTATATGACCGAGATCATGCGCGCCGGCTTTCTCTCGGTGCACAAGACCGAGATGGAGGCGGCCGAGACCCTCGGCATGTCATTGCTGCAGCAGATCCGCTTCGTGATCGTGCCGCACATCGCCAAGACGATCTATCCGGCGCTCGCCAACTTCTTCATCGTGATCCTGGTCATGGGGACCTCCATCGGCGCGGTGATCGGGATCGACGAGCTCACGGGTACGGCCATCAACATCTCGACCGAGAACTACCGTTGGATCGAGATGTTCGTGGTGGTGGCGGGCATCTACGTCGTCGTCACCTTCGTCGCGAGCCTCTCCCTGGCGCTGTTCGGCCGCTGGGCGTTCCGGGTCAAGGCCAAGGTGTTCTGAGCCATGGAGCGCATCATCCAGCAGATTCCGCGCTTCTTTGCGCCGGGGCACGTGAGCCTGCTGCTCGATGCCGCCAGCACCACGCTGGCGCTCACCATCATCGGCTGCGTGTCGGGCTTCCTGCTCGCCTTCTTGATCGTACTGCTGCGCCAGACACCCGGCCTCTGGGCCCTGCCCCTGCGGCTCCTCGGCATCGCCTATGTCGAGATCTTCCGGCGGATCCCGTTCCTAGTGGTGACCTACCTCGTGCTGTTCTTCATCCAGGCCTTCGCCTCGAACGCCTCGCTCTTCACCATCGCCGTGGTCGCGATCTGCATCTATGCGACCGCCTACACCGCGGAGATCATCCGCGGCGGCTTCGAGTCGGTGGCACGACAGCAGGTCGAAGCGGCGACCGTCATGAACTTCTCGCGCTGGCACACGCTCACCAGCATCATCATCCCGCAATCCTGGCCGGTGATCCTGCCGCCCGCTGTCGCCTTCGCCGTGGGGTTCATCAAGGATACGGCGCTGGTGTCGCAGGTCGGTGTCTTCGAGCTCACCTTCCGCGGCAAGGAGCTGAACAACGAGGGCTTTTCTGGCATCCTCGTGTTCGGCACCATCGCGCTGATCTATTTCGCCATATCCTATCCCTTAAGCCGCTTGGGGGCCTGGCTGGAGATCCGGCTTGCATCATCTCGAAGTCAGAAACCTCGCGAGCGCCTACGGGCCGCTTAAGGTCCTGGAGGACGTCAGCCTCACGCTTGCGAAGGGCGAGGTGATGGCGCTGATCGGCCCGTCAGGCTCGGGAAAGTCGACGGTCTTGCGAGTGCTCATGGGGCTGACGCGCCCGGTCAGCGGCACAGTGCTGATCGATGGCGAGGCCATCGACTACGGGAAGCCCGCGAGTATCCGCGCCGCCCGCGACCGCATGGCGATCGTGTTCCAGCAGTACAACCTGTTCCAGAACATGGACGTGATGCGCAACGTCACCATCGCGCCGGTCAAGATCAAGGGCCGCGTGCGGGCGGAGGTCGAGAAGGAGGCGGCGCGGCTCCTCGAGAAAGTCGGCCTCGCCGACAAACACCGCGCCTATCCCGAGCAGCTCTCGGGCGGGCAGCAGCAGCGCGTCGCGATTGCCCGCGCGCTCGCCCTCAAGCCGGAAATCCTGCTGCTCGACGAGGTGACCTCGGCGCTCGACCCCGAGCTCGTCAACGAGGTGCTGGACACCGTCCGCGCGCTCGCGGCGGAGGGCATGACCATGCTCATCGTCAGCCACGAGATGGCCTTCGTGCGCGAGGTCGCCTCCAAGGTCGTGATGATGGACAAGGGGCAGGTCATCGAGGAAGGCCCGCCCAAGCAGATCTTCGACGCGCCGCGCACCGAGCGTGCGCGCGAGTTCGTGAGCAAGATCCTGCGGCACTGAGCAAAGCCCGAGCAGATCGAGTCATCCCCCTCACCCAGCTGCGGCTAAGCTCGCTTCGCTCGCTAAGCCTCCGCAACCCTCTCCCCGCTGGGGCGAGGGATCAGAACGGTGGCATCTGATCCGCCTGGATCGAGACAGTGCGTCCTTTCGATGCCGTCAGATGAGTCCCAAAAGTACCGGCTTCTTCGTCACGTGAGATACCGAGCAGCCGAGAACGCGCTCACGTCGAGACTGGGCTTCCGCCCGAGCACGAGCTCCGCGGTGAGCAGCGCGGACATCGGCCCCGCCGTGAACCCCATCCACGGGAACATGCTCATGAAGACGCCGGGCCGGCCCGGCAGCTCGCCCAGGATCGGCTTCCAGTCCGCGGTGCCATTGACGATCGCGGGCCAGACCCTGAGGAGGCTCACGGAGTCGAGCCGCGGCACCACGTGGCGCGCGATCCGCAGGTTGCTCTGGAGCGACTCCGGATTGACCGTCGGCCGCTGAGCGTGGGCGCTCTGCAAGGCGGGCCAGCCGCCGCCGATCAGGAACGATCCGTTCTTCGCCTGCTTGAGCGTGAGCTTGTCGCCGGCGAAATAGACGAGGTGTTGGACCAGCGGGTCCGCGGGCTCGGTCACGCTCACCTGGATCGGAAAGCCCTGGATCGGCAGATCGATCCCGAGCATGACGGAGATCCGGCCGGCATCGGCGCCGCCGGCGTTGACGATGCGCGCGGCCCAGATCGGACCCGTGCTGGTCTCCGCCCGATAGCCATTGCCATCGGCAGTAAGCGCAGTGACCTCGCAGCCCGGCACGACGCGCGCGCCATGCCTTTGCGCGGCAGCGGCGAAGGCGGGCGTCGCCTTGAGCGGGTTCGCCTTGCCCTCCTCGGCGCAATAGGCGGCGCCGATCATCCGCTCCGAGAGATAGGGCGCGATCCGGCGCAACTCGCTCGCCGACAGGAGCTCGATCTCGAGGCCGGCCGCGCGCTCGAGCGCGGCCTTGCGGGCGACCTGGCGCATCTGGTCCTCGGTTTCCGCCACCAGGAGTCCGCCGTCGATCGATACCTCGAGGTCGACGCCGAGCTCGGCCCTGAGGCCCTGCCACAGCCGGATGGACTCCCGCATGACCGGCGTCGCCTCGGTGAAGACGCGCGCCCAGCCCTCGCCCTCGCTGATGAATTCAGGGAAAGGAATCTGGAGGTGCAGGCTGCCCGCGTTGCTACCGGAGGCCAGCGTGTTGAGGTCCAGGCGCTCGACCAGCGTGACCTCGACCCGTTCGCGCGCCAGATAGTAAGCCGTGGCGCTGCCGGCGAGGCCGCCGCCGATCACCAACACGTCGGTCTTGAGGTTTGCCATGGAGCCCCTGGAGCCATAGTATACACTCAGTATACGCCTGGATTGAGTCACCCTGCCCGCGCGATCGCGCAGACCAGCCTAGGAGACGCCCCGATGCCCAAGGAATTCCGCGGCAGCTACACCGTCACCATCACGCCCTTCACCGAGGACGGGAAGAAGATCGACCTCGCGGCGTGGCGGCGCTTCGTCGATTGGCAGATCAAGCTGGGCGTGCCCGGCATCATCATCCTCGGCACCACCGGCGAGTTCTTGACCGTGAGCGACGAGGAGCGCCGGCAATTCGTCGAGGCGACGGTGAAGCACGTCGCGGGCCGCATGCATGTCCTGGTTGGCACGATGAACGCCTATACGCCCAACGCCGTGCGATACAGCCGCGAGGCCGAGGAGCTGGGCGCCGACGGCCTGATGATCATTCCGCCCTATTACTACACGCCGACCGACGACGAGATCTTCGCCTACTACAAGGCGATCTGCGAGAAGGTCTCGATCCCGATCATGCTCTACAACAATCCCTTCACGTCGAATGTCGACATGTCGGCGAAGCTCGTCGCGCGCCTCACGAAGGCCTTCGAGCAGATCCGCTACATCAAGGAGGCGAGCCAGGACATCGCCCGCGTCTTCGACGTGATCGAGGAGACCAAGGGTGTGATGAACGTCTTCGCGGGCGAGCGGATCGTCGAGTCCTATCTCATGGGGGCGGTCGGCTACGTCAATCCTTACGGCAATTACATCCCCCGCGCGTCCTACCGCATCTGCGACTTCATCACCGATGGTCGGATCGACGACGCGAAGAAGATCGAACGGCTCATCAACAAGATGCAGGTCATCATCAACGAGGGTCATCCGACCTACGGGCACCAGTGCTATTCGAAGGCGCTGGCGGCCGCGGCGGGATATCCCGTGGGCGACGTCCGCGCGCCGCTCACCACCTACAAGTCGCTCGGCAAGGAAGGCGAGACGCGCCTCAAGAAGCTGAAGCCGATCATGAAGGAGCTCGACGACCTCATGGACAAGCTCGAAGCACGCGGAGCCGGCCGAGGCCTCCGGGTCGCCGCCGAATAGGCGCCGTCGCGCCACAGTTCTCGAGCGGTGAGCAGGTCGCTCGGACCCGCGGGGGAGTCCAGGTTTCTAACGGACGTAGGTGGCGCCATTGACGTCGAGCGTGGCGCCGGTCAGGTGCCGGCAGCGGCCGCTCGCGAGGAAGCTCACGAGCTCGCCGATGTCGGCGGGCGGGACCCACTCCCCCATGGCGAGGCTCGCGGTCACCGGCGCCTCGCCGCCCTGAGTCGCGGCGAAGCTCTCGGACATGCGCGTGCGCACCACGCCGGGCGCCACGACATAGGCCAGGATGTTCTTCTTGGCATAGCCTCGGGCGATGGTCTTGGTGGCCGCCATGATGCCGGCCTTGGAGGCGGCATAGGCGATGGTGACGGGATTGGTCGAGCCGCGCTGCGCGTTCCAGCTGGAGATCGTCACGATGACGCCGCCGCCGGTGCCAAGGAAATGCCGCACGGCACCGCGCAGGAGATCGGCGGGCGCCTTGACGTTGACCTGCAGCGTCTGCGCCCAGACGCGATCCCAGACCTCGTCGGAATCGTCGATGCCGCCTTCCCACGCCATCATCGCGGCGTTGTTCACGAGGACATCGACCTTGCCGCGCCACGCCAGCGCCTCGCGCCAGAGCCACGCCGCGCCTCCGGGTTCCCCGAGATTGGCGGAGATGAGCCGGACCCGATCCACGGGAAGCGCGGCCGTGGCGGCGCGGGCGCCTGCCTCGTCAGTGCCGTAATGCGCGATGACGTGGGCGCCGTCGCGCCCGAGTGCCACCGCGATCGCCGCGCCGATGCCCTTCGAGGCGCCGGTCACCAGGATGGTCTTGCCGTCGAGCTCGCTCATGCTGTGCTCCTTCCCGCTGGGATCCCGCGACAAGATAGCATCGGAAGACCGTCGTGGATGTGGGTGCGCGCGGCATGAGCGAGAGCCTGAGAGGCCGCGGTGGCGAGCTCTCCGATTCCGATGCGATCGCGTTCGAGTTCGAGGGTGAGCGGCTTTCGGGCCGCCGCGGCGAAAGCCTCGCCGCCGCGTTGACCGCGGCCGGCATCCGGACACTACGGCTCACACACGGTGACGAGCCGCGCGGCCTCTTCTGCGGCATGGGCGTCTGCCAGGAGTGCCTGGTGGAGATCGACGGGGTCTCCAACCAGCGCGCTTGTATGACGAAGCTCGAGCGGCCCGTGTCGATCCGGCGGCAGCAGCACCTTGCGAGTGCGAGCGTCGCCGTCGACGCCCAAGAGCCGCCATCAGCCCTCGCGGCACCGTTGACCCCCGA
>DATEGF010000299.1:0-12897 GCA_035280245.1 Allostellaceae bacterium | reverse complement strand
CATGATCGACTATCACGAGCGCGCCGCGCATCGGCCAAGCTACGGCGCCTGATCAATTATCGGCTTTCGGGGGGCGCTCACTCGTGGCTCAGGATGCACTGCCTTATGCCGTGGTCGGGGGCGGCTTCGTCGGACTCTGCTCTGCCATTCACCTGAGGCGGGTAGGTCAAGAGGTCGTCCTGATCGACCCCGGCGATATGAAGCGCGCGGCTTCCTATGGCAACAGCGGCCAGTTCGCGATTGGCGAGGTCGTTCCGCTGTCGGTGCCCGGCGTGCTCTTCTCCGTGCCGCGCTGGCTCCTCGATCCGCTGGGGCCGCTGGCGATACGCTGGCGCAATCTGCCGGAGTTGACGCCGTGGCTGATCCAGTTCCTCCGGGCATCCAACCGGAAGCGCATGGAGGAAGTGGCCGCGGCGCTGACGCAGCTCTGTGAGCTCATCCACTTCGATTACGAGCCGCTGATCAAGGCCGCCGGCGCCGAGGACACCATCACGAACACCGAATGCATCCGGCTCTTCGTCTCGCGGGAAGAGTTCGACGAGGAGGAGCGGAAATACGGCGACCTTCGCATCAAGGGCGGGGGCGTCTACGATCTTCTCGACGATACCGCGCTGCATGCGGAGGAGCCCGAGATCGATCCGGCATTCACCTATGGCGCGATCATGAAGGGCCGCAATTTCGTCTCGAACCTGCCGAAGCTGCTGCAGGCCTTCGCGGCGCTGCTCCAGCGCGAGGGCGGCAAAATGGAAAAAGGGGAGGTTGCGGACTTCGAGCGGAGCGGCTCGCGCGTCACCGCAGTCAACCTCGCGGACGGCCGCCGCATCGCCGTGCGCGGGGTCGTGATCGCCGCGGGCGCGTGGTCGCGCGCGCTCTGCCGGCGCCTCGGCGATCGTGTGCCGCTCGAAAGCGAGCGCGGCTATCACGTGATGCTGCCCAACTCCGGCGTCAAACTTCGACGGTCGCTCACGATCCCCTCGCGCGGATTCGGCATCATTCCGATGCAGGCCGGCCTCTGCATCGCGGGAACCGTCGAGCTCGCGCGGCTCGGGGCGCCGCCCAATTATGCGCGGGCCGACCAACTCGTGAAGAAGGCGCGTGCGATCTTTCCGCATCTCAATGCAGCAGGCGCCGCCCAATGGATGGGCAACCGCCCCGCGATGCCCGATTCGATCCCCGTCATCGACCGCGCCGGGAAAGTGGAGAACGCGTTCTATGCTTTCGGGCACGGGCACCGCGGCATGAGCTTCGCGGCGACGACGGGCCGCCTCGTCGCGAGCCTGGTCGCGAACCAGAAGGTCAACTTCGACCTCCGACCCTATAGCCTGAACCGGTTCTGATCCGGAATCGCCGTGGAGACGATCTTTCGCCCTGACGCCCTCGAGGACCTCGTCGCGCGGGTGTTCGCCGCGAACGGAATGTCCGCGGAGAACGCGCGCATCGTGGCCGCTGTGGTCGCCGCCGCGGAGCGGGACGGCGCGCGGAGCCATGGGCTTTTTCGGATTCCCGGCTACATCGGCACGCTGCGTAGCGGCTGGGTCAACGGACGGTCCGCTCCTCGCGTGAGTGACGCCGCGCCCGCCACCGTCACGACCGATGCCGACAATGGCTACGCGCAGGTGGCACTCTCGGCCAGCCGGCCGCTCCTTCTCGAGAAAGCGAAGCGCAATGGCATCGCGCTTCTTGCCATTCGCAACTCGCATCACTTCGCGGCGCTGTGGCCCGACGTGGAGCCGTTCGCGGCGGCCGGGTTGGTGGCGCTCTCCTTCGTGAACACGCGCTCTCGCGTGGCGCCCTGGGGCGCGACCAAGCGGCTCCTGGGGACAAACCCGATGGCCTTCGCCTGTCCCCGGCGAGATGGGCCGCCGATGGTGTGGGATCAAGCGTCGAGCGTCATGGCGATGGGCGAGGTCATGCTGGCCGCGCGCGACGGCCACGACATTGCCGGCGAAGTCGGCATCGATGCCCAGGGCCGCGTCACAACCGATCCGAAGGCGATCATGGCAGGCGGTGCGCTGCTACCCTTCGGCGGCCACAAGGGCAGCGCGATTGCCGCGATGATCGAGATCCTAGCGGCGGCGCTCACGGGTGGGCGCTTCGGATTTGAGGACCGCTCGGCGCAGTTTCCCGGTGCGGAGTCATCGAATGCGGGGCAGTCCCTGATCCTGATCGATCCCGCGACGACCGCGGGGAGCGGCTTTGCCGAGCGGGTAGAGGCTCTCTTTGCGCAATTTGCGGCGGCGGGTGTATCTCGGCTGCCGGCGGACCGGCGCTACGCGGCGCGACGCAAGGCGGAGCGGGATGGTATCGTCGTCGACGCGAAGACCTACGATTATCTGAGATCGCTGCTTCCGGCGGGCGACCAGAGCGCGAGCGAGTGAAAGGAATGGCATGACGGCCAACTCTGGAGCGAGCGGGACGGCGCGCTGGCAGGATGAGCTCTACGACGAGCTTCGCCGCCACGACGTCACGCAGTTCGCTTATGTGCCCGATGCCGGCCATTCCGTCCTGATCTCGCGCTCGCTCGCCGATCCCGCCGTGCATTCGGTCCGGCTGACGACGGAGGAGGAAGGTGTGGCGATGCTCGCGGGCGCCGATCTCGGCGGCCGTAAGGGCGTGCTCCTCATGCAGAGCAGCGGCGTCGGCAACTGCATCAACATGCTGTCGCTGATGAAGGGCGCGCGGTTTCCGTTTCTCACTCTGGTGTCCATGCGCGGCGACTACGGCGAGGGCAATCCCTGGCAATTCGCCATGGGCCAGGCGGTGGAGCCGGTGCTGAAGGCCATGGACGTCCTGTGTCTCCGCGTGGAGCGTCCGGAGGACGTCCTCCCGACACTCCGGGCCGCGCTCACGATGGTGTTCCAGGGCGGGCAGGCGGTCGCGGTCCTGCTGACGCAGAGGCTGATCGGCGCCAAGAAGTTCTGAGGAGAGCGGCATGGAGCCCACATCCAAAGCGATCAACGCGGCAAAAGCAGCGGCACCGCAATTCCTGCTGGATCGCGGCACGGCGGTTCCCGTGCTGGTCGGGCGCCAGGAGGACTTCCTGCACATCGCGGGTCTTGCCGGTACCGCTTACGATATCGCTTCGCTCACCAATGGCGGCGCGCATGCCTACACGCTCGCCGGTGCCATGGGGGCCGCCTGTATGATCGGGCTCGGCTTGGCACTCGCGTGTCCGGACAAGCGCATTCTCGTGACCACCGGTGACGGCGAGCTCCTCATGAGTCTTGGCGCGCTCGCGACCATTGCGGTGATGAATCCACCGAACCTCTCGATCCTCTGTGTGGACAACGGTCACTACGGCGAGACCGGCTATCAGGTCTCGCACACGAGCCTCGGGGTCGATCTCGAGGCGATCGCGTCGGGCTCGGGCATCAAGCTCACCCGCACGGTCGAAACCGAGGCCGATATCGCCGAAGGCGCGCGCATCCTGCGCCAAGGCAATGCCACGGCCTTCGTGCTCCTGCGCGTGAAGCCGACCGATCCGCCGAAATTCAAGCTCAACCTCGATGGCGCGGTGTGCCGCGAAGCCTTTCGCAAGGCCTTGCTGCAGCCGGCGTAGGAATCGGCGCGATCAGGTCCCTGTCGCCGCGGCCTCGACGCCGATCACCGCGTCCAGCAGGACCACCGCGAGGATCGCGACGTAGATAGTGACCGCACTCACCGCCGCGATCAGCGGGTCCACGGTGAATTGCACGTAGTTGAAGATCTTGACGGGCAATGTCACCTGCAGCGGCGTCGCGTTGAAGATGCTGACCTCGACATTGATCCAGGAAATGATGAACGCGAACAGGCTGCCGGCGATTACGCCCGGCTTGATCTGCGGCAACGTCACGAGGAAGAACGTCGTCATCGGCGTGGCGCCCAAGTCCTGTGCCGCCTCCTCGTAGGAGGCCTCGAGTCCCGCGAGCGAGGCGAGGCTCGTGCGCATGACGTAGGGCACCACGATCACGATGTGCCCGACCAGGAGTGCCACGAAGCCGCGCGCGAAGCCCATGACCGACGCGTACTGCAGAACGGCCACGCCGATCACGATGTTGGGCAACACGAGCGGCGACAAGAACAGGGCGCTGACCGCCTGGGAGCCCGGAAAGCGCTTGCGCGCTATAACCAGCGCCGCCGGCACGCCCAACAGCAGCGCAGCCAGGGTCGACACCAAGGCGAGCTCGGCGCTCAGCCAGAACGCGTCGAGATAGCTGCGGTCGTGCAGCATCGCCACGTACCACTTCAGCGAGAATCCCTGCGGCGGGAATTTGAGGAAATCGGTCTCGGTGACCGAGACGCCGACGACCACCGCCAGGGGAATCACGAGAAAGGCAACGACCGCCCAGCTGAGCGCGGCCACCGCCACTCTGCCGAGGAATTCGGTCTCTCTGCGCATCGGGTCCTCAGGCCGCGGTTCGCGCTCGGCGCTCGAGCGCCATCACGTAGATTCCCATCACCAGCAGCGTCGTGATCATCAGGACGATGCCGAGCGCCGCGCCGAAGTTGAAATCGAAGAGCACCATGTATTGCTGGAAGATCAGCATCGCCATCAGGTTGAACCTGCCGCCGCTCATGACGCTGGGCGTCACATAGGCGCTGACGGTCAGCGTGAAGACCATCAGCGAGCCCGCGATGACGCCAGGCAGGCTCAGCGGGAGGGTGACTTTGATGAACGCCATGAGCGGGCCCGCGCCGAGATCGCGCGCCGCCTCGAGGAGCGAGCGATTGAGGTTCTGCAGGACGCTCGAGACCGTCAGCACCATGAAGGGCAGCAGGACGTAGCTGAGGCCGATCACCACCCCGGTCTTGCTGTAGACCAGCGACAGCGGACCCGAGACGATACCGGTTGCCTGCAGCGTCTCATTCACGATCCCCTGTCGGCCCAGCATGATGATCCAGGCGAAGGACCGCACGATGTTGCTGGTGAAGAGCGGTGTCACGATGATGATGTAGATGAGCCGGCGGACGAACCGGCGCCGGACATGGAAGGTGATGTAATAGGCGAGGCAGTACCCGAGCACGAAGGTCACGAGCGCGACCCAGAGACCGACCTTGAAGGTCTCGATCAGGATGCTCCAGTAATAGGAGTCCGTCGCGATCTTGACGTAGTGCGCGGGTGTCCAGGCGCCGCTCTTCTGCTGCAGGCTGGCGATGGTCATCAGCCCGAAGGGCGCGATGAAGAACACCAGCAGGAACAGGACGGGCCCGCCCAGCAGTAGGATCGCCTCGAATCTGCCGATGCGCATGGACCGTCCTCAGCGCTCCGGATATCTGCGCATCATTGCGCCAGGATCCGCCCGCGCTCGCGCGCCCACGACAAGGTCGTCGCCTCGCCCCGGGAAACGCGCTCCGCCTCGGCGGTCGCGCCGGGCTCCACGGTGATCTCCTGCCCGGTCTCGAGGACGGCGAAGATCCGCCAGCTCTGGCCAATGAAGACTTTGTCCCGCACCGTCGCCGGGAGCGAGACCGCTTCGTCGCTCGCGCGGCCGTTGCCCACCCGGATATCCTCGGGGCGCACCATCAGGGTCGTGGCGCCGGGGGCGCTGCTCGAATAAGGCAGGGCGGGACCCTGGGGTCCCAGCCGGACCGTGCCGCCGGCCTCGGCGACGCAATCGATCAGGTTGGCTTCGCCGATGAAGTCGGCGACGTAGCGGGAGACCGGGTCCCGGTAGATCTCCTCGCCCGAGCCGAGCTGCACGATATCGCCGTCCTTCATGACGGCGATCCGGTCCGACATCGCGAGCGCCTCTTCCTGGTCGTGGGTCACGTAGATGAACGTGAGACCCAGGCGCTCATGGAGCCGCTTCAGCTCAACCTGCATGCGCTTGCGCAGCTTGAGGTCGAGCGCGCCGAGGGGCTCGTCCAGGAGAAGGACGCGCGGCCGATTGACGATCGCGCGCGCCAGCGCCACGCGCTGTTGCTGTCCGCCCGAGAGCGCTCGCGGGTATCGGTCGGCGAATCTCTCCATTCCCACCATGGCCAGCACTTCGTCGACCTGGCCGGCGATCTCGCCGCGCGGGACGCCGCGCCGGCGCGGCCCGAACGCGACGTTCTCCCGCACGGTCATGTGCGGAAACAGCGCATAGTTCTGGAACACAGTGTTGACGGGCCGGCGGTTCGGCGGCTCCGCGTTCATCACCTTGCCGTCGATGCGGATCTCGCCCGAGGTCGGCTCGACGAACCCGGCGATCGCCCGCAGCAACGTCGTCTTGCCGCAGCCGCTCGGGCCCAGCATCGAAAGGAACTCGCCGCGGCGGACGTTGAACGAGACACCCACCAGCGCCGCAACCGGCCCATATTGCTTCACCAGCCGGTCGACGACGATGAAATCCTCGCTCATACCTCCGCCACGGTCGATGCTAGCCTCGTGCGCGGCTACTTGCCGACCACCTGGCGGTTCCAGAGGTCGATGATCTCGGCGCGCTTGGCATTCACCTCGTTCCAATCGGGAACGATGAGATCGGCGATCGACCCCTCGGCACCCCAGGGCATCCGCTCCCTCGCTTTTGCGCTCAGCTGCGGCGGCTGCTTGGTCGTCGGACCGACGTATAGGCGCTCGCCTAGGCAGGTGAGGGCTTCCTTGCTCACCGCGAAATTGATGAACTTCTCCGCCGCGTCCTTGTGCTTGGTGCCCTTGACGAGGTGGAGGCGAATGTCGCCGGCGGGAAGGCCTTCCTTGGGTGCGATCGGCACAACCGGAACGCTCTGATCGTTCACCGACCAGATCGCATTCACGTAGTGCGCGCCGAAGATCGCCTCGCCGCTCTGGATCGACGCTTGAACGGTCCCGGACGATTCGTAATAGGACGAGACTTTGAGCGCCTTGAACTTGTCGATCGCCGGTTGGAAGTTCGTGGAGCTGCCACCCAGCAGCTTGTTGATGTGCATGAACGTGGGCACGAAGTTCGCGAGCACCGGCGACATGAAGATCACTCGGCCGGCGTATTCCGGCTTCCACATGTCGAACCAGGAGGTCGGCTTCTCCTTCACTTCCTTCGTGTTGTAGAAGAGACCGGTCGCGTAGTAGCCGGTTCCGATCCCGTAGATCTTGCCGTCCTTCGTCTTGTAGATCGCCTTGTCAGCGACGTCGCTCAGGTTCGGGATCTTCGCAGGGTCGATGGCGTCGATGATGCCCTCGTTCCACGCCTGCTCAGACGGACCGCCGTCGAGCCAGGTGACGTCGATCTCAGGGTTGTCCTTCTGCTGCATCATCTTCGTGATCGCGACCGAGGAGATCGCGGGCTCCGGCACCGGCGTGATGCCGGTGGCAGTGCTGAACGGCGTCAGCATGCAAGTCTTCTGCGCCTCGCCCCAGACGCCGCTGTAGACCGTGACAACGATCTTCTCCTCGGCGGACGCCGCGGCTCCAAGGCCGAGCGACAGGGCGGTCACGGCGGTGACCAGTCCCATTCTCACGAAATCTTTCATCGATCGCCTCCCTCTTGCGTTTTGTGTCGGCCTGCCCGGTGGAGAGCCGGCCGCTCCGTCATTGGTTTTCAGGTTTCGATAATCGGTCTTGGGCGAGAGCCCGCTCCCCTCTCGAGCAATTCAAGTCCGTCGCCCCAGCAATTGCAAGCCGCGCATTTCCGGATCGCGTGAAACGCTGCAACGGCTGCGTGTGCTTGGCCGCGATCTTGCACTGCGCCGGCGCGACGTGCGGAGCACGTGCGATACGCGTGTGCTCATGCGCCGAGCAGAGCTGCCGAGGCATGAATATACTAGTATACTATAACTTGCGAGCGCAAGGCGGGCGCCGCCGCGAGCCCATGCACAGATCAGATGTTGTAGAAGTCGATCGCGCCGGTTATCGCGTCGTCGTGGATCAGGATCTTCTTCCGGAGAATGCTCAGCTCCGCCCCGATCTGTCGGAGCCGGTACTCGTATCTGCCGGCGCGCAAGATCGCGCCTGAGGTGCGCAAGAAGCTGTGCACGAGCCAGTTCGCTCGGACCTCCACGACGTCTTCGGCCGATGACGTCACGGCAATGCCGGTCACCAGATGAACCGTCAGCGGTAGCGGCATCGAGGCGTAGGAATCTCCGCCCTCGACGCGAAAGATGCGCGCGGCCAGGTTCCGGCGATCGGCCCAGATCAGGCTGACCTGCCGCTGCGGATCGGTGGTCCAGGTCTCGTCACTGGCCCAAGCCGGCGCCCAGAAAATGCAGTCTTCGGTGTAGAGCTCGAGCCAGTCGTGCCAGCGCCGATCGTCGAGCAACGTCGCTTCCAAGTGGAGCAAGGAGGCAATCCGGGACACGAGACCGTCGTCCGCGGGCCGCATCGTGGTGACGCGATCTGTCATGTCCGCGCCCGCGGCTCGCCACTCGTCATCAGGCTCAGCCAGCGTCGGTAGAAGCCGCTGAACACCGTCTCGCTGTCGCCTTGGCCGTTGCTCGACGCCGGCTGCATGCCGAGGCCCTGCGCCGGCTCGTCCGCGCCCTCGCGTGATGTTGCATAGCCGCGGGCGAAGCGGATCCACCCGCGATCCGTCGCCGAATTCCCTTGATGCGCGCCTTCCATGGCGAAGACGTCATCGGGCACCGCGAGGCTGCTCGGGAAGAAGAAGTCCTCGAACTTCCGGATGCGCGCGGTCCGCGCCTTGTCGCTCTCGCCCACGGGTGCGAAGCACCAGGTCTCGAGCTCCGTCTCATTCACGCAGACCGGGCGCCAGACCCGGATGCTGGTCGATGCGACGTCGTTGAGCAGAAAGTTCGGAAAGCCCGTGAACACGCGACCCCGGCGCACCATCCATCGCACGTGATCGGCCGGGAACCGTTGCAGCAGCTCCTGCTCTCGCTCGTAGAGCGGCTGCGCCGCTGGATTGGCACGGTCGGACCAATTGAGCATATGACCCCGACCAAGGTCATAGCTGCCGGTTCTGGTGCCGGTGCGATTGAGGATACGGCCGGCCTCAGTGTTCTCCAGGGGATCGCGACCGGTGCCTGCCAGCTGCTCGCGATAGGTGACGGTTGCCGCGTAGTTGCGGTGCACGGCGGCGACGTGATAGCCATCGGCGCCGTTCTCGCACTGGAATTTCCAATTGGCGCGCATGCGATAGCGGATGCTGCCGTCGAGGACCTCGAGACCGCTCGGCGATTGGTCCGCGAGCAGGTCGATGATCTTGCACGTCGCGTCGCCCAGGAAGGCCTCGAGCGGCTCCACGCCGGGGTCGAGCGAGGCGAACACGAAGCCACGGTAGCTCGCCACGCGCGGCACCGGCCGCAAGCTCGTGTCAAAATCCTTGGGTAGTCCATCGGGCCAGCCCAGCTTCTCGAACTGGACCTTGATGCATTTTCCATCGGTGTTGTAGCACCAGCCGTGATAGCGGCATGTGATCGTCGGCGCGTATCCGGTCCGCCCGGTGGTGAGGCGCGCGCCGCGGTGGGCGCAGGTGTCGAAATAGACGCTGACGCCGCCCTTGGTGGTGCGTATGGCGAAGACCGGCTGATGCGCAATGTCCGTCGCCAGGTAGTCGCCGGGCTTCTTCAGCTGACTCTCGTGACACATGAAGATCCAAGCTCTCGCGAAGATCCGCTTGAGCTCGAGGTCGAAGATCGCAGGGTCGGTGTAGATCGACCGGTGCACTCGGAATATTCCCTCTGTCGGGCGGTCGTCGATCAAACTCCCGATCGATGCGGCGCCCGCGCTCGTCGAAGCTGCGCTCAGAACATCCGCCGTCATCAGGTCATCTCCTACGAAGCGAGCGTACGCCCTTCACGGCGGCGCGGGAACAAATCTCTCGGCGAAGATCCGCTCGGGTCGAGCGCCGCGATCCTTCAAGAGAGTCTCAGCATGCGCGATCATCGGCGGTGGGCCGCAGAGATAGATGTCGATGGTGGTGAAATCGATTTCCTGCGCCGCGGCGACGTCGCTCACGAGCCCGACGTGACCTTCCCAGTCGCCCCCTTTCTCTGCGACGCAAATCACGGGCTTGAGGGAGCCGATCTTGGATTGGAGACGCGAAATCTCAGCAAGACCGAACAGGTCTATCGGGCGGTTCGCTCCATAGATCAGGTATATCGCCGGGGGCCTGGTGCGCCTTTCGGCGAGGTGGTGAAGCATGCTGAGCATGGGCGCGAGCCCGGTGCCGCCAGCGACCATCAGCAGGGGGCGCGACGGATCGCGCAGGAAAAACCGGCCGAGAGGTCCGTGCAGCTCCACGAGGTCGCCCGGTCTGGCGCGGCGCAGGAGGTAGTCCCCCATGGCACCACCCTCGAGGAGACGCACGTAAAACGCGAGTTCACCGCGTTCGGGCTCGTTTGCGAAAGAGTAGGCTCGCGCGACTGACGCGCCGGGAACCACGAGGTGCGCATACTGGCCGGGGAGAAAGCTCAATCGCTCGCCGCTCGCTGCCTCCAATCTCACGCACATGACGGTGTCCGAAACCCGCGCGAGCGAGCGAATGGTGGTCGTCAACGGCGCCGCCGGCCGCCCCGACGTCTTGGAGAACGGGTAGTCGAACTCGACGACACAGGACGACAGGACCCGCATCTGGCAGGTGAGCACGAAGCCGCTGGACGCCTCGACCTCCGGGAGTGCCTCGGTGCTATGGTCGTTGAGCTGGTACTCGCCCGAGAGACATTTGGCCTTGCATGTGCCGCAGGCGCCCTCGCGGCAGTCGGTCAGCAGCGCAATGCCTTGCCGCCGGGCCGCTTGCTCCACGGTCTCGAAAAGCCCAACCGAGATCTGTCGACTCTCTCCGCTCTCAAAAATGAGCGTGGCCGTGCGGCCGTCCATAAAGTCCTCGAAGCATCCAAGCTCGCTGGGATCGCATGCTCGCGTCAGAGCGATGCTCCCGCAAGCCCAGGTTTCCGCGAGTGTGCGATTGACAGCGGGGTTCGGGCGCTCCCACTATTTCGCCACGACATCTCGGGGAGGTATGCCATGCGGACTCTTTGGATCGCGGCCGGTGCCGCGCTTGCCCTGGCGGCTGGCGGCGCGCGGGCGGATACGCTCTCGGTGTGCTCCGAGGCGAGCCCGGACTTCCTCAACTCTGCGCTCACGGATTCCAATACCAGCTTCGATGTCAGCGAGCAGATCGCCGACCGGCTCGTGGAAATGGAGATCGGCGGTTCGAAGGTGATTCCTGGGCTCGCGGAATCCTGGACCATCTCGCCGGATGGGCTGCACATCACCTTCAAGCTCAGGCACGGCGTCAAGTTCCAGTCGAACGCCAAGTTCAAGCCGACGCGAGAGATGAACGCCGACGACGTCGTGTTCAGCTTCAGGCGATTCTACGACGAGGCGAACAGCTACCACAAGATCGGCGGGCAATATCCGATGTTCGACGACTTCGTGGCGCCCGCGCTCAAGTCCGTGAGCAAGGTCAGCGACGACACCGTCGTGTTCGATCTCAAGGCCCCCTCGGCCTCGCTCATAAGCGCGCTTACGGTGCAGTCATTCTCGATCTGGCCAGCGGAATACGCGGCCGCGATGGAGAAAGCGGGGACGCCAAATGAGTTCGATCTCGCGCCGCTGGGCACCGGACCCTTCCAGCTCGTGGAGTATCAAAAGGACAGCCTGGTCCGCTTCCGGAAATTCGCGGATTTCTGGGGCGAGAAGGGCGGCATGCCGCAGCGTGCGGCCAAGGTCGATCAGCTAGTCTATGCCATCACACCGGATCCCGCGGTTCGCTTCGCCAAGCTGCGCGCCGGCGAGTGCCAGGTCTTGCGGTACCCAAGCCCGGCCGATCTGCCGGCGATGCGCACGACGCCGGGTATCGTCGTCCCGGGCGCGCCGATCGCGGCCGAGAGCACGATCGCCTGGCGCGTCGATAAGAAGCCGTTCGACGACCCGCGCGTGCGCGAGGCGCTGACGATCGCCATCAACGTCCCCGCGATCCTGGACGCGGTGTTCCAAGGCAGCGGCAAACCGACCGGCTCGCTCGTCCCGTCCGCGCTCTGGGGACATAACACCCAATTGAAGCCGCGGCCCTACGATCCCGCGCGGGCGAAGCAGCTTCTGACCGAGGCCGGATACGCGGATGGGTTCTCCACAGACCTCTGGGCGATCCCCGTGGTCCGCGCCTACATGCCCAATGGCCGCCGCACCGCCGAGCTCGTCCAGGCGGACTGGGCCAAGATCGGCGTCAAGGCCAACATAGTCACCTACGAATGGGGCGAGTTCCTCCGTCGGCGGCGCGCGGGCGAGGCGACGGTGACCCAGATGGGTGGCACCTGGGACTATCCCGATCCCAGCGAGCTCCTGGTCTGGAACACCTGCGATGCCCTAACCAGCGGCGGCGGCAACAATGTCTCGCACTGGTGCAACAAGGACTTCTCCGACCTGATCAAGAAGGCCGACATCGTGACGGACCCGGAGCAGCGGGCGGACCTCTATGAGAAGGCGCAGGAGTTTTATTACAAGGACATGCCCGGGATCGTGCTGGCGGATGTAAGCGCCTATGCCGCGGTCAGCGACAAGGTGCAGGGCTTCAAGCTGCACTTCCTCGGCGGCCAACCCTTCGGCGGCGTCAGTCTCAAGCCGTAAGTGCGCAGGATAGCAATCCCGCTTGAGGGCGGGACCCGGGGAGCGGTTTCATGATCCATGAAACCGCTCTTCGGTTCTCTTAGAGGGAGGTGACCCATGACGGCCTGGAAAGGCCCGGCGATGAGCTGGGAGGAGTGGGGCAAGCGCGACGCCGTGGCTCTCGCCGAACTGGTCAAGACCAAGCAGGTCTCCGTGCCGGAGGTCGTGGCACAGGCTGCCGCGGCGATCGAGCGCCTCAACCCGGAGCTCGGCGCCGTTCTCGGGGTCTATGAGAGCACGCTCAAAGACCCCAACGTCGACGGTCCCAACAAGGATGGCCGGCTCTACGGCGTGCCGATGCTCCTCAAGGATCTCGGCTCCGGGCTCCGCGGCCGGAAGCAGGAGTCCGGCTCCCGGCTCTACCGGGATCACGTCATGAAGGCGACGGACCC
>DATEGF010000298.1:0-15017 GCA_035280245.1 Allostellaceae bacterium | reverse complement strand
CGAGACCCTCGACTAGGTAATCGCGCGGCGCGCGGAGTTCCTCACCGAGTACCAGAGCGGGGCTTACGGCGAGCGCTACCTCGCCTTCGTCCGCCGCGTGTCGGACGCAGAGACGTCGCGCGTGCTCGGGTCGACGGCGCTGACCGAAGCGGTGGCGCGTGGCCTCTTCAAGCTCATGGCCTACAAGGACGAGTACGAGGTGGCGCGGCTCTATACCGATGGCACCTTCGTGCGGCGCCTCGCTGAGCGCTTCGAGGGCCCGGTCAAGCTCGAGTTCCACATGGCACCGCCGCTCCTCGCCGAGCGCGATCCCGTGACCGGCCACTTGAAGAAGCGGAGCTACGGCTCCTGGATGTTGCGCGCGCTAGGGATGCTGGCAAAACTCCGCTTCCTGCGCGGCACTATGCTCGACCCCTTCGGCTACACTGCGGAGCGCAAGCGCGAACGGGAGCTGATCGAGGAGTACCGCGCCCTCGTCGACGGTCTACTGCCGGCACTCACCGCGACCAACCACGAGACCGCGGTGGCACTGGCGCGGCTCCCCGAACGCATCCGCGGCTTCGGTCACGTCAAGGACGTGAGCCTGGCTGCGGCGCGTATCGAGCAGGAGAAGCTCCTTGCGGTTTTCCGATCGGCGCCGCCGCCCCACGCCATCGCGGCAGAATAGGGGTCACTGGCGCTCCCCCGGGGCGCCCCTGTAGGCTCCGCCTCTGCCCAGCCGGAGCCATGCCATGAGCGGAGACCCGAACTGCATCTTCTGCAAGATCGCGGCGGGGACGATTCCCTGCACCAAGCTCTACGAAGATGGGGAGACACTGGCGTTCATGGATATCAATCCCGCCAACGACGGACATTGCCTGGTCATTCCAAAGGCACATTTCCCGACCGTGTTCGCGCTGGCGCCCGAGGCCTTCGCGGCCGCTGGACGCACAGTGATCAAGGTCGCGAGCGCAGTGCAGGCGGCGCTGACACCCGACGGCATCAATCTGCTGCAGGCGAACGGGTCCGGCGCCGGCCAGTCGGTATTCCACTTCCACATCCATGTACTGCCGCGGCGGCACGATGACGGGCTCTCGATCAACTGGACGCCGAAGCCCGGCGATCGCGGGCGCATTGCCGAGATCGCCGTGAGGATTCGCCAGCACCTCTAGCACGCCCTCGGGCGGTCTGGAGACGGAGACGCATGAACTTGCTCTACGACCAGACCGCGACGCTGATCCGTTGGATCTACGATCGCCGGATCATCGGACCGCCCGTGCTCGATCCGCGCGCGCACTTCCCGGCGGGTGCGCGGTTCGTGGAGGCTTGGCACGCGCTCAAAGACGAGGCGCTCGACGTTGCGACCCGGCTCGCCGAGGTGCCGCGTTTCCACGAGATCATGCCGGAGCAGACGGAGATCTCCGCGAAAGACGCCCTGGACTGGCGGATGTACATCATCAAGGCCTACGGCGCCGAGGTGCCCGGGAACCAGGCCCGCTGCCCGACGCTCGCGTCGATCGTGGCGGACCTGCCCGAGGTGCTCTCGGCCTCGTACTCCTTCATGGCGCCTGGGAAACACATTCCCGCCCACCGCGGGCCGTTCCGCGGCGTGCTGCGCTTCTATCTGGCGCTCTCGATGCCGAGGCTCGCCGATGGCAGGCCCGGCGCCGTGCTGAGGGTAGCGGATCGCGAGTACCGGCTTGAGGACGGCGACTTCATGCTCTGGGACGACACCTACCCGCACGAGGTCTGGAACGAGAGCGACCAAGTCCGCGCGGTGATGCTTCTCGATGTCTGGCGGCCGGGCATGCCCATGGACATGCAGCTTTTCTCGCGCGCGCTGATCTCGATCGTGCGCGCAGGCATGCGCATCCGCGGCTTTGCCTGAAGGGCCTCAGCCGGCGGCGCGTCGGCCGCGCTGCGGCAGCATGCCGAGTGCCCGCATGTAGGTGTCGAGGAGCGCCTCGCGCTCGTCCAGATCCTCCTCGTCCATGCGGCGGATCTTGATGATCTCACGCATGGTCTTGACGTCAAAGCCCGCGCCCTTGGCCTCGGAATAGACATCCTTGATGTCGGCGGCGAGCGCGCGCTTCTCCTCCTCCAGGCGCTCGACGCGCTCGATGAAGGATTTGAGCCGCTCGCCCGCGACGCCCCCGCGATCCGCCATTACCGTTCCCCCCGACGCGCTGAGTTAGTGCTTGTGACCAGCGCTCGCCGCCGCCTGCTTCTGCGCCGGCGTCGCTTCCTTCTGGTACTTCGCTTTCCACTGATCGTACGGCATGCCGTAGACGATCTCGCGCGCTTGCGGATCCGGCATCCCGACGCCGCGCTCCTCGGCCGCCTCGCGATACCAGCGCGAGAGGCAATTGCGGCAGAAGCCCGCGAGATTCATGAGATCGAGGTTCTGCACGTCGGTGCGTGTGCGCAGGTGGTCGACCAGCTTGCGGAAAGCGGCGGCTTCGAGCTCGGTGCGGGTCCTGTCGTCCATGGGCGTCTCCAAGGGTCTGATCCGTCCTATATGGGTCAGTAATGCTTTACGTGGTAGAGGGCGGGATCCTCGAGGATCGGCGTCAACACCCGCACCAGCCGATCGGCCCACTCGACCGTACCGGCGTCCGTCGCGAGCAGATCCTGGCGGAGCTCGACGTTGAGGTGCGGCAAGCCGCGCTTCTCCGCGTGGGTGCGCACGGTGTAGCCCGCGGGCTCGCGCGCCGAGTAGGGCTCATTGTCGCCGACCACGAGACCCGTCTCGCGCCGGAGTGCCGCCAGCATCGGGATCGCCATCCGAGGGTCCTTGTCCCAGAGGATGCCGATGTGCCAGGGCCGCGCGAAGTCATTCATCACGGGCGTGAAGCTGTGGATCGACAGTACCGCGGGGTGGACACCGCGCGCCGTGAAACCGTCGAGCGCCGCCTCGATCGCGGCGTGATAGGGCTTGAACAACACCTCGACCCGCTGCGCCCCGGCGGCGGAACTCAGGTCCTTGTTCCCAGGAACCGGCACGCCGTCGCTCACGGCCGGCATCGCGGTGGGGTCATCGATATCGCGGTTGCAGTCAATCACCAGGCGCGAGTAGCCCGCGAGGATCGCGGGCGCATCGAGCTTGCGCGCGAGGTGGCGGCTCACGTCCGCCGCGCCGATGTCCCAGGCGATGTGCAGCTTGAGGCTCTCGGCATCGAGGCCGAGGTTGCGCAGCGACTTCGGCACGCGCCGGCTCGCATGGTCGCAGGTGACCAGCACCGGAGCCTTGCCCGCGGCGTTGACGTGCTCGACCGGCGGCGCATCTGCCGCCGTCAGCAATTCCGGGGCTGCATCCATGTCGAGGCTGCGCTCACACCAGCTGGAAGCCGTGGGCGTAGGGGTCGCGATCGTCGACGAAGATCGTGTTGTAGCCGGTGACCCGCGCCCAGCCGGCAACGCTCGGCTTGATCGCGGCACGGCCGCCGGCCCGCGTCTCGCCCTCGACGCGACCCTCGAAGAGGCTGCCGATGATGCTCTCGTGCACGAAGGCATCGCCGACCCTGAGCTTACCCTTCGCCGCGAGCTGCGCCATCCGCGCGGAGGTGCCGGTGCCGCAGGGCGAGCGATCAATCGCGCGGTCACCGTAGAAGACGGCGTTGCGCGCGTGCGCCTTTGGGTCGAGCGGCTTCCCGGTCCACATCACGTGGCTCACGCCCTTGATGGTGGGATTCTCGGGATGCACCGGCTTGAGCTTCTCGTTCATGAGCCGCCGCACCACCGGCGACAACCGCAGCACCTGGTCCGCGGTCAGGCTCTCAAGGCCCGCGTAGCCCGGCTGCGGATCGATGATCGCGTAGTAATTCCCGCCATAGGAGACGTCGACTTTGAGGGGGCCCAGACCCGGCACCTCGATCGCGACCTCGGTCGCCTCGAGGAAGCTTGCGACATTGAAGAGCCGCACGCGCTCGATGAACCGCCCGTCGCGCTCGTACTCGACCTCGACCTTCCCCGCGGGCGCGTCGAGGGCGAGCGTACCCTCGCGCTTGGGCATCACCAACCCCTGCTCGAGCGCCACGGTCACCGTGCCGATGGTGCCGTGACCGCACATGGGGAGACAGCCGGAGGTCTCGATGAACACCAGCCCCAAGTCGCAATCGCTTCTGAGCGGCTTATAGAGCACCGAGCCCGACATGACGTCATGGCCGCGGGGCTCGAACATCAGCGCGCGGCGGATCCAGTCGTAGCGCGTCATGAAATCCTGCCGGTAGTCGCTCATGGTCGCGCCCTCGAGATTGGGCCCACCACCCGCCACCACTCGGACGGGATTCCCGCAGGTATGCGCGTCGATGCAGAAGAAGGTCTTGCTGGCCATTATCGCGAGCGCCTCAGAGTGTCGGCCGGTTCGCGATCGCCTCTTCGTAAAGGCGCGTCACCTGCTTCAGCTCGTCGCCCTCGAGAGCCAGGCGAGGCGGGCGCGTGACGGCGCTGCCGTTGCCGACGATTTTCTGGCCGAGCTTGATCATCTGCACGAGCTTCGGCGAGGTGTCGAGGTGGAGTGTCGGCATGAACCAGCGATAGATCGCGCGCGCCCGCTCCCAATCACCCTTGGAGGCGAGCTCCCAGAGCCGCACGGACTCTTTTGGGAACACGTTGACGAGGCCCGAGACCCAGCCGGTGGCACCTAGGAGCATGCTCTCGAGCACAAGGTCGTCGACGCCGCAGAAGAGCGTGTAACGGTCGCCCGTGAGGTTCACGATGTCGACCAGGCGGCGGGTATTCTCGGACGATTCCTTGATCGCGACGACGCGCCGCTCGCTCGCGAGCTCCTTGAAACCCTCAGGCGTCACGTCGACGTTATAAGCGGGCGGGTTGTTGTAGATCATGATCGGGAGCCCGCTCGCCGCCGCGACCGCGCGGAAGTGCGCCAGCGCCTCGCGCTCGTCGCACTTGTAGACCATGCCCGGCAGCACCATGAGCCCGTCGATGCCGATCTTCTCGCAGTCGCGGGCGAAGGCCGCGGCTTGCGCGGTCGTGTATTCGGCAACGCCCGAGAGCACCGGCACCTTGCGCGCGGCCACCTCTTTCGTAGCGGCCAGGATCTGGCGCTTCTCCTGCGGGTCGAGCGAGCAGTTCTCGCCGACCGTGCCCAGCATGATGAGGCCGTGAACGCCGGCGCGAATCTGCTCCTCGACACCGCGCTGGGTCGAGGCAAGGTCGAGCGCGCCGTCGGGCCGGAACTGGGTGGTTATTGCCGGAAACACGCCGCGCCAAGACACGCTCATCGCATAACTCCTTCGAAGGGGAATTCGGGCTGCAGCGGAGCTTACAGCCGGGCATGGTCGCGACACAACGGCGGCACTCAAGTCGCCCCAGCCTTTGATTTTACTCACCAACCGCCGAAGGCGAGAATGTCGGTCATTGTTAACGCGGGCTTCATCGGCTCGAACCGACTCTGGGGTAGTCCGTTAGTTTGCTCTGGAGAGCGCCCATGGCCGCCGCCGCCCTATCGTCCGCGACCGCGCACAAGGATCCGCGCGAGCGCCGCAAGCATCTGCGCAAGGAGACCCTCTGGCATTGCACGCTTCGGACGGCTCAGGGAAGCGTTGCTTGGAGGGTGCTGAACCTGTCGGTGCGTGGCGCCAAGATCGAGACGACGGGTGTGGCGAAGGGCGACAGCGTCACGCTTGTCATGGAGCCACTGGGCGAATTCTTGGGCATCGTGGCGTGGCAGCGGGACGGCCGAGCCGGCATACACATCAACGAGCACCGCACGACTCGGGTGGAGATCACGCTCCCCCGCTCGCTCTCGGGCGAGGCCTTTATGGCAGAGCGCTAGCTCGGCTTGCTGGCTGCGCTGGCGTGCTAGCGCTGCCGGGAATTTCCGGAGGCCAGCTCGCCAGCCAGGTCGAGAGAGGAAGAATCGGCGGCGGCACGCCGGCATCGACCAGCCATGGGTCGACGGCATACTGCGCCCCTGTCAGTTCATGCTCGATGACGGCGGTATTGCGCATGTCGAAACTGAGCAGGCTGCCACCATGTTCAATCGAGCCGACACGATACCCGTCGAGGAGCCCGTCAGTGGCGAGCATGGTCAGATAAGTCCAGGTATTGACGGACTCGTCGATGCAATCGAGCTGAGTGGGATCACCCCCGTTCGGCTCACGGCGTTGGTGGACTGCCGTGCCGGCGCGCTGACCGACCTCGCCCTCGATGATCGCGATAGCCGCCGCGACTTGGCGCCGCTCGCCAGAAGCGGTTCTGAGCCGGGGCTCGAAAGCGGCGCGGACGCGCTGCCACTCGGCTTCGCTGAGCGCCACGTGAGTCTGCAACTTGCAACCATAGCCGTGACAGACGCGAAAATTGTTGGGGGCCGGGTGCGGGTCGGCGTATGCGACGAGGTACTCGCTAGGCTCCGACTCCACGAGAGACCCGTCGGGTACAAGCGCACAACTACTGAGCGCAAGAGCGCCCGCGATCGACGACAAGCAAATCCCCCAGCCGCGCACGACGCTTCCCCCGACCTTTCGGCAGCGCCGACGACGATAGCCCGCCCGCATGAGGTAGGCGCCGGAAGAATCACGTTCGCAACGGTGACATTCGCGTGATGCAACCCCCCGACCAGCCGGGTCAGACCTCTCGATCGTCGAACAGCAGCATGATCAGATCTGTGTCGTTGGGCGCAAGGACGCGCCGATCGGCGGCGCAGGCCCGTCCCTCCGGGGTCGCGAAAGCCGACTGCATCGCGCCCAGGCTGTCGAAGTGCAAGGTCGCGACCATGTGGAAGGGCGGCCCGCCCGCAGGCGTCACGATGGGCCCGAGGCTCACCTCGTATTTCCGGAGCCCCTGCAGCTTTTTGGCCAGCGGCACGTGAACCTCGACATAGTGCTTGTCGAACGCCGCGGCGTCCTTCGGGGGCTTGTAGATCACCACCATCCGAGCCATTGCGGTTCTCCTCTCATGACATGGTGAGCGGCCGAGCGCCGCACCGTCCAGTCGTTCGAGGGTCGCGGATTTCGACAAATGCCGCGGCGGCCGGATTTGCCGCCCCGTGCGCAGCCACCTATGCTCGGTGCAATGGGAGTATTTGCGCCAGATTGGGGGCTTGCCGATGCGCGCGCGCTGCTTCGTCGCCTGTTCGAGGCGGCGCTCGGCGCGGCGGATCCGGCAAAGGTCGTACCGCCCTACCTGCCAGCGCCACCGAAAGGGCGCACGCTCGTCGTGGGCGCCGGCAAAGCCGCCGGCGCCATGGCGGCCGCCGTCGAGGCCCACTGGTCCGGGCCGCTGTCGGGCATGGTGGTGACGCGTTACGGGCACGGACTCCCCTGCAAGCGGATCGAGGTGGTCGAGGCGGGCCATCCCGTGCCTGACGCCGCCGGGAGCCGTGCCGCGCAGAAGATCCTCGAGCTGGTACGCGGCCTCGGCCCGGACGATCTGGTGCTCTGCCTGATCTCCGGCGGCGGCTCGGCACTCCTCGCCCTGCCGGCACCGGGTCTCACCCTCGAGGACAAGCGGGCGGTGACACGGGCGCTCCTCAGGAGCGGCGCCACCATCTCCGAGATGAATTGCCTTCGGAAGCATCTCTCGGCGATCAAGGGCGGCCGGCTCGCCGCGGCTGCGGCACCCGCGGGCGTGCTGTCGCTCGCGATCTCCGACGTGCCCGGGGACGATCCCGCCGTCATCGCCTCGGGTCCCACTGTACCGGATCCGACCACCTTCGCGGATGCCCGCGCCATTTTGGCGAAATACCGGATCGAGCCGCCGCCGGCTGTGGGGGCGCACCTTGCGGCGGCACGTGACGAGACCCCGAAGCCCGGGGATCCCCGGCTCGCGCACGCGGCCTATCACCTGATCGCAACGCCGCAAGGCGCGCTCGAGGCTGCGGCGGCAGCCGCGCGCGCCGCGGGGATCACGCCGGTGATCCTCGGCGACGCCATCGAGGGCGAGGCGAAAGACGTAGCGCTGATGCATGCGGCGATCGCCCGCCAAGCCGCCGCGGGGCGGCTCGTCGTGGGAGACCGCGCCTTGGCGCTGCCGTTGGTGCTGCTTTCGGGCGGCGAGACCACGGTGACCGTGCGCGGGAAAGGCCGCGGCGGCCGCAACGCCGAGTTCCTGCTCGCGCTCGCGGTGGCGCTCAATGACGCGCCCGGCATTCACGCCATCGCGTGCGACACCGACGGCATCGACGGCACCGAGGACAATGCCGGCGTGGTGATGGGCCCGGACACCTTCACGCGCGCGTCACAAGCCAACGTCAGCCTCAAGGCGAAGCTTGCGGAGAACGACGCCTACGGCGCCTTCGCGGCGCTCGGAGATCTCGTGGTCACCGGCCCCACCCGCACCAACGTGAACGATTTTCGCGCCATCCTCGTGACGGAGAGATCCCCATGATCTACCCCCCTCCCCACCGTCTCCCGCGAAGGGGGAAGGCTTTGTCCTGACGCATGGCACGCAACACTAAAGCCGCGCACCCCGTTATAAGGCGCTGGCGCGCCGCGAAGATCGTCGCGACGCTCGGTCCCGCGAGCTCGACGCCCGAGATGATCGCGGCGTTGTTCCGCGCCGGTGTCGATGTGTTCCGCCTCAACTTCAGCCACGGGACCCAGGACGACCATCGCGAGCGCCTCGACACCATCCGCGCGCTCGAGGCCCAGACCGGCCGTCCCATCGGCGTGATGGCGGACCTGCAAGGGCCGAAGCTCCGGCTCGGCACCTTCGCGGGCGGCAAGATCGCGCTCAAGCCGGGCCAGCATTTCCGGCTCGATCTCGACAAGAAACCCGGCGATGAGCGTCGGGCGCCGCTGCCGCACCCCGAGATCTTCGCGGCTCTCGAGCCGACCTGTCAGCTGCTGCTCGACGACGGCAACGTCCGGCTCAAGGTCGAGAGCCACGGCAAGGACTACGCCGACACGATTGTGGTGGCTGGGAGCGCGCTCTCGGACCGTAAGGGCGTCAACGTGCCCGATCGTGTGCTGCCCGTCTCGGCGCTCACCCCCAAGGACCGCGCCGACCTCGCCTATGCGCTCAAGATCGGCGTCGATTGGATCGCGCTCTCCTTCGTGCAGCGCCCGGACGACGTCGCCGAGGCGCGCAAGCTAATCGCCGGCCGCGCGGCGGTGCTGGTGAAGCTGGAGAAGCCCGCGGCGATCCAGCGCCTGACCGAAATTGTCGAGCTCAGCGATGCCGTGATGGCGGCGCGAGGCGACCTCGGCGTCGAGATGCCGCCCGAGGACGTGCCGCCGATCCAGCGGCAGATCGTGCAGGCCTGCCGCGTCGCGGGAAAGCCCGTGATCATCGCGACCCAGATGCTGGAGTCGATGGTGCGGGCGCCCGTGCCGACACGCGCCGAGGCGTCGGACGTCGCGACCGCGATCTACGAGGGCACCGACGCCGTGATGCTCTCCGCGGAGACCGCCGCCGGCACCTATCCGGTCGAGGCGGTCGCCATGATGGACCGGATCATCCGCCGAGTCGAAGCAGACTCGAATTTCCGCAAGTTGCTGGAGAGTACCCACGCCGAGCCCGAGCGCACGGCCTCCGACGCGATCAGCGCAGCGGCGCGCCAGGTCGCGCACACGATTGGCGCCGCCGGCATCGTCTCTTACACGACCTCCGGCACCACCGCGCTCCGCGCGGCGCGCGAGCGGCCGGAGGTACCGGTGATCGGCCTCACCTCCAAGATGGAGACGGCGCGGCGGCTCGCGCTGGTCTGGGGCGTCCACAGCGTACATACCAGTGACGTCAGCAGCTTCACCGAGATGGTCCACAAGGCCACGAGCATCGCGCACCGCGACGGCTTCGCCGAGAAGGGCGCGCGGCTCGTGGTCACCGCCGGCGTTCCCTTCGGCACCCCCGGCGCAACCAACGTGCTCAGGATCGCATGGGTCGAGGGGTAAGTGTAGGCTCTCGAGCCGAGAGAAACCGTCACCACCAAAAGAGAGCAAGCCATGCCTGTCGTTCCTGACGCCGCGGTCTTCCAGCAGAGGCTCTCGTCCCTGCCCGTCGTGAAATTCCAAGCCGGGGAGGCCGTCCTGACCTCCGGCGCGACGGACGGAAGGTTGCTCGTTCTCAGAACCGGCGCGGTCGAGGTGCTCAAGGACGGCATTCAGATCGCAAAGGTCACCGCACCCGGCTCGGTATTCGGCGAGATGGCCGTGCTCCTGGATCAATCCCACACGGCGGACGTGCGGAGCCTGGAGCCCTGCGAGTTCCACGTCGCCGATGCGACGACGCTGCTCGCTGTCGATCCGATCGTCACGCTCTATGTCGCCTCGATCCTGGCCCGCCGCCTCGACGGCGCCAATCGTGCCATGATCGAGCTCAAGCGTCAGCTGCGCGAGGGCGAATCCCGCCGCCTGATCGGCAAGACGGTCGAGAAAGTGGAGGAGCTGCTGCACTCCAGCATCGACGCCAGCCTGGTCTATGCGGGATATCCCTATGACCCCTTTGCCGGCGAGAAGCCGGCGCACTGAACGCTAGGCAGGCAGCCCGCCGGCCGGCTTGGCGGCGCCCGCCCGAATTGCCCTTGCCGGAGGCGAGGCTCTCGCCGCACCATCCTCCGGTGTCGTCTCGCTGACCGCATGCTTGGGGGCCTGCCATAGGCAAATCGATCTACATCATCAACCCGAAAGGCGACGCGCCGTCCTATTACACGA
This sequence comes from Allostellaceae bacterium, assembly GCA_035280245.1. Classification (GTDB taxonomy): domain Bacteria; phylum Pseudomonadota; class Alphaproteobacteria; order ATCC43930; family CGMCC-115725; genus DASZHJ01. Next base: position 4,425 of record DATEGF010000298.1, on the reverse strand, counting down.
CCGAGGCGTTCCGGCATTCTGGACTTCCGGCCGCGGTTACGGTCGCGGATTTGGCGATGCCGACGGTCGCCGCGTTCATCCCGGATGACTTCGACATCGCGCTCTGCGAGGAGTGCGTCGAGCCGATCGATTTCTCCAGGCGTCCCGATTTCGTTGCCCTCACCGGCAAGGTCACTCAGTGGGCTCGTATGAGGACGGTCGCCGCCGAATTCCGCGCGCGCGGCATCTGCGTCATTATTGGCGGCCCCTATGCTTCCTTGAGTCCGGACGTCGCGCGCCCGCACTGCGACATCCTCGTGCGCGGGGAGATCGAGGAGATCGCGGACCAACTCTTCGCGGACCTCAGGGCGGGCGACTGGAAATCCGAGTACGTCGGTACGAAGCCCGATCTCCGGCACTCGCCGGTGCCGCGCTGGGACCTCTACCCGAACAAGTCGGCCTTATCCGGGTCCGTGCAGACGTCGCGCGGCTGCCCGTTCGAGTGCGAGTTCTGCGACGTCATCGAGTACTTGGGCCGCAAGCAGCGCCATAAGCAGATCCCGCAGGTCCTCGCCGAGCTCGACGAGCTCTATCGGCACGGCTACCGGTACGTCTTCCTCGCCGACGACAACTTCACCGTCTACCGCGCGCGCACGAAGGAGCTTCTAGCGGCCCTCGCGGAATGGAATGCGCGGCAAGCGGACGGGCCCATGCAGTTCGCGACGCAGGTCTCGGTCGACGCCGCGGACGACGATGAGCTCCTCAGGATGTGCGCGGACGCAGGCCTTGCGCTGGTCTACATCGGGATCGAGACACCGAATGAAGAGGCGCTGCGGATCGCCAAGAAGCGGCAGAACCTGCGGCGGGATCTTGCGGCGGAGATCCTGCGCTTCGTCGAGCATGGCATCTGCGTGGAGGCGGGCATGGTCGTCGGCTTCGACGGCGACGACGCCCGCATCTTCGAGCGGCAATACGAGTTCGGCATGAGGTGCGCCGTGCCGGTGTTCGCGCTCAACGCCCTGGTCGCGCCGGAAGCGACGCCGTTGTTCGCTCGCCTCAAAAAGGCCGGCCGACTCGCCGACGTGGGCGAGATTGCCTCCGTGGCGACGGCCGGACCGTGGGAGACCAACTTCGCCCCACTCGGCATGTCGCGCGACGAGCTGCGCGCGGGCATTCGGTCGCTCTCTCGAGCCCTCTACGAGCCCGAGGCGTTCGAGGCGCGGGTCCATCGCTTCCTCGATAGCTACGGCAAGGCATACCGATCTCACCTCAGCCACCGACAGCCCGCGAGCCCACGCCAAGTGGATCTCGCGGCCGTGAGCCTTGCATTTCGCGTGGGAGGGCTGGGGAGCGCCGAGGCCGCCATGGTCCAGCGCGTTTTCAGGCGTGTGGAAGAGCGTCCGGAGACGGGCTTCGGCATCATAAGCGCGCTGACGCGCTATGCGCAGATCCGATACATGCACCAAGCGCTCATGGGCCCCGAGGTCGCCCCGCTAAGAGCTCCAATGACACCGTCGAGGCCGCTCGTCGAGCCCTTGGCGAACAACGCGAGCTAAGCCCGCAGCAACCCGTCCACCGGCTTGATCGAGCCCGTCTCCGGAAATACGCGGGTCGCGAGGTATTGGCCGTCGAGGCCCAGGTGATCGCGTAGGATCGCCTTCATCACGCTGCGGCTGTCTGTGGTGACGCGGAGGTCGCGATTGTCCTGCAGCTGGCTGAGACCCGGCCAGTCGCCGGCAATGCGGCCACCCTTGACGGCGCCGCCCATCACGAACATCAGCGAGGCCGTGCCGTGGTCGGTGCCGTTGGTGCCGTTCACATGAACGGTGCGGCCGAACTCGGTGACCGTCACAACCACCGTCTCGCGCCAGGCATCGCCGAGGCTCTGCGCGAGCGCGTCGAGGCCCTCGGCGAAGCCCTGGAAATTCGCGGCGAGGCGACCGGTCTCGGCACCCTGCCCCACATGCGTATCCCAGCCGCCCATATCCATGGCGGCGATGCGCGGGCCGCCATCGGCCGCCAGCAGCTTGCCCGCCGCCTCGCAGAGCGGCTTGAACGCCTTGGGCCCGAAGCCGCCGGCGGCCTTCATGGCCTCATCACCGGGCATGCTGGCGGCGAGCACGCCGTCGGAGAAATTCTGGGCCTTGAGGCCCTCCTGGAGCGCGGGGCCGAACAGCTTGTCGTCGGCATAAAGCTGGGCCACCGCTTCAATAAAGCCCGGTGCCGCTTCGTGGAAGCCCGCGGGCTCGTAGGAGGCGACCGGCACGGCACCGCGGAGAATGAGCGGGGTCGCGCCGCCAACCGCGAGGCCGAGGCGGTCTTTCCCCTTCTGCAGCGGCGTCAGCGCACGGTTGAGCCAACCATCGGTGATACCGCGCTTCGCGGAGAGGCCGGACTCCATCATGTCCTGCGCGTCGAAATGCGAGCGCGTCCGGTAGCCGTTGCCGGTCGCGTGCACGACCAGGAGCTCGCCCTTGCCGTAATAAGGATGCATTGCCGCGAGCGAGGGATGGAGTGCGAAATCCTTCGTGAGCGGCAGCGCGCCGTCCGGCTCGCCCGGTGGCTTCAGCGCGAGAGTGCCGCGGAGCGAGGCGTAACTGGGGTCGCTGATCGGCGCGGCGGCCGCGAGCCCGTCCATGGCACCGCGCTGCAGCACCACGATGAGGCGCCGTTTGCCCGGAATATCGGCAAAGGCCGCGCTCGGCACGCCCGCGGCAACGCAGGTGCAGGCGGCGATGCCGCCACCCAGGAGTCTCAAGACATCACGACGCGTGGTCATGGGCATCACCGTCTCTGGAATTGCGGACTCGCGATCAGGAGCGCCAGGCCCGCGCGCTTGTCCGGCGCGCGCCGGACCGCGGTCTGAACCTCCTCGGGAAGCGCCTCGCCATAGGCGCTCGCCATCATGTCGACAGGGTCGGGAACGTCGGCGAGCCGCTCGGCGAAGGTCTGACACCACTCCGTGCGGCGCAGCACGGATTCCGGCGAGACCCAGGCGGAAGCAACGTCAGGCCAGCCTGCGGGCGAGGGCGCGAAGAACGGCGGCTGATCGAGCTTCTTGAGCGCCATGAAAGCGAGCCCGGGCTCGGGTTTGGTGCCGATCGCGCGATAGGCGGAGATCAGCAGCTCCGTCGGCGTGCGCACCTTGGCGAACGGCTCGCGCCACACTGCATCCTCGCGCAACACCGCGAGGGTCACCTGCTTCAGGTCGCCGCCGGAGTTGCGGAAGGTGCGCGCGATGCGCTCGACCGCATCCGTCGGCGGCGTGTCCGCGATGAAATGCCGGGCGAGCTGGGTCGCGACGTGGCGCGCGGTCGCGGGATGCGCGGCGAGATCGCGAAGCGCCGCCTCACCCTCGTCGACGCCGCCGTCGCGATAGGTGCGTCCGAGCAGAACCTTGTCGCCGGGCTCATGGATCTGCGGAATGAAGCGAAATCCCCCGGCGGGCGGCTGGCGGAGCGGCGCCACGGTCCAGCCCGTGAGGATGCGGGCGAGCGCCTCGACGTCGGATTGCGTGTAGCCGCCGTCGACGCCGAGCGTGTGCAGCTCGAGAAGCTCGCGACCGAGGTTCTCGTTGATGCCCTTGTTCTGCCGCCGCCCGACTAGCGAGTCCGGCCCGAAGGACTGTGCGTTGTCGAGATAGAGCAGCATGCCGGGGTGGCTCGTCACCGCCATCAGCATGTCGAGGAAGCGGCCGGTAACATGCGGCCGGATCGCCTCGCGCTCGAAGGCGCCGGTGACGCCGCGCACGAAGGGCCGGATGCCCGAGACGGTGAAATGATTGCTCCAGAACTGGGTCAACCGCTCGAGCACGGGCGCGTCGCCCAGCACTGCCGCGTGGAAGCGCGCGTCGAGCTCGGCGAGATAAGTGGCCTTGAGCCGCTCCTTGAGCTGCGGCCGCTCCTCCTTGTCGCGCCGCGCCTCGAGCATGGCGGCGACGGTCTCGGGCGCGGGCGGCAGGCCGGCGCCGTTGAAATCGGGCCGGCGATTGAGCTGGGCCGTGACCCAGCCTTTGGGATCGCTGCCGATCTCCGCGAACTCGCCAGGCTTCGCGGCAAAGCCGAAACGAGTCGCGGCTATGACGGCAGCCATCGGAGCCGGCATCCGGGCACTCCTCGGAAGGGTTGGTGTTCCTGCCCTCTTGGTAGGGCGCTCCGATGGTTAACATCCCCACACCACGTCACCGCAAGCAATTGGCAAAATCTTGCGGATAATTCGCCAAGCCTTAAGCGTGATCTGACACCCTCTCGCCCATGACCAGATCAGATCGCCACATCGGAATCGGCAGCGCCTTTCTGCTCAGCGCCTGGGCGTGTGCGCTCGGCGCCGTCCTCGGCAACGTCTTTCTTTAGGTTTCCTCACGCCACGTGCCGCCACACCAACCCTCGCCGCGCGCGTAAGCGGTTGGTTTTTCCGCGCGGCGCGAGCCGTCACACTCGCTATTCG
>DATEGF010000297.1:0-6425 GCA_035280245.1 Allostellaceae bacterium | reverse complement strand
CTACGCGCTGGCGGCGATCGGCCTCAACATTCTGACCGGCTATGCGGGGCAGGTCTCGCTCGGCACCGGCGGCTTCACCTCGGTGCCCGGCGCCATCGTGGGCGGGCTGATTGTGGGCGCCGGCGAGAAAGTCGCGGAGGTGTTCTGGGGCCCGGCCTTCGGCGGTGCCATCGAGGACTGGTTCGCCTACATGCTGGCACTCGCTTTCCTGCTGATCCGGCCCCAGGGCCTGTTCGGCGAGCGGATCATCGAGCGGGTCTGAGATGCTTTACCGCGAAGCCGGCCAATTCAAGACCAGCTACGTCGCCGACCAGGCGATCTTCCCGATCCTGCAGGATCGGATCTTCATCGCGCTGATGCTTCTGGTGGCGTTCGTGGGCATTCCCACGTTCGCGATCTCCGCGGGATCGGAGGCCTATTGGCTCGGCACCATCATGCTGCCGCTCCTCACCTACGCGCTGGCGGCGATCGGCCTCAACATTCTGACCGGCTATGCGGGGCAGGTCTCGCTCGGCACCGGCGGCTTCATGGCGGCGGGCGCCTTCGCCGCCTACAAGCTCGCGACCGCATTCCCGGGGCTCAACGTCGTCCTGGTGTTCCTCCTCGCGGGCCTGATCACCGCGGCGGTCGGCATGGCGTTCGGATTCCCGAGCCTCCGGATTAAAGGATTCTATCTCGCGGTTGCGACGCTCGCCGCGCAGTTCTTCCTGATCTGGCTCTTCAATCGGATCCCCTGGTTCACGAATTACGCGCCCTCGGGCGTGATCAGCGCGCCGCCGCGCGCGGTCATCGGCGATTTCTTCGTCACGGGCTCGAACGCGCGACCGCTCTTCAAATATTATTTCGTGCTGGTGATCGTGGCGGTGCTGGCGCTCGCGGCGAAGAACCTGGTGCGCGGGCGCGTCGGGCGCGCCTGGATGGCGATCCGCGACATGGACATCGCCGCGGAGATCATCGGCATCCGTCCGCTCCGCACAAAGCTCCTCGCCTTCGCGATCAGCTCGTTCTATTGCGGCGTCGCGGGCGCGCTCTGGGCGCTTGTCTATACCTCGAGCGTCGAGGCGCTCGCCTTCGACATCGACGTCTCTTTCAGCGTGCTGTTCATGATCATCATCGGCGGGCTCGGCAGCATCCTGGGCTCGTTCCTGGGCGCCGCCTTCATCACGCTGCTGCCGCTCTTCCTCGAGAACGTGCCGCCGAAGCTCGGCCTCGCGATCCCCGTCAATTACGCCACCAACATCCAGCAGATGATCTTCGGCGCGCTGATCATATTCTTCCTGATCGCCGAGCCCCGCGGCCTCGCGCGGCTCTGGCAGATCGGCAAGGAGAAGCTCCGGCTCTGGCCATTCCCGCATTGAGCGAGGTGCGGCGATCACGAGGTCGTCACTGGAAGGTTTACGCCCCAAGGGGTCGAATGCTACGGTTCAGGCCGGTTCCAAAGTCTCGGGATGACGCGGATTCCCGCGTGATCTCCGAGAGATAACGACGCAACGAGCTGGGAGGTTTCGCATGTATCTCAAGAAACTGAGCGTGATCGCGGCCGCGGCGGCGAGCCTTGCGGTCGGCCTTTGGGCCGACGGCGCGCTGGCGCAGAACGAGCAGTTCATTCCACGCCTGGTCTATCGCACCGGGCCCTATGCGCCGAATGGCATTCCCTTCGCCGATGGCTACGCCGATTTTCTCGACATGGTAAATGCGCGCGATGGCGGCATCAACGGCGTCAAGCTCACCTACGAGGAGTGCGAGACCGGCTACGACAACAGCAAGGGCGTCGAGTGCTACGAGCGCCTGAAGGGCAAGGGCCCGACCGGCGCCGCGCTGGTGGACCCACTATCGACCGGCATCACCTACGCGCTGATCGAGCGAGCGACCGCCGACAAGATCCCCGTGGTCTCCATGGGCTATGGCCGCGCGGATGCGAGCTACGGCGCGGTCTTCCCCTATGTGTTCACGCTCCCCGCGACCTACTGGGCCCAGGCCGACGCGCTGATCAAGTACGTCGCCTCGCAAGACGGCGGATTCGACAAGCTCAAGGGCGAGAAGATCGCCCTCGTCTATCACGACAGCGCCTACGGCAAGGAGCCGATCGCGACGCTCGAGAAGCTCTCGGCCAAGTACGGCTACACCTTCACCAAGTTCGCGGTGTCGCCGCCCGGCATCGACCAGAAGGCGACGTGGCTGCAGGTGCGCCAGCAGCGGCCGAACTGGGTCTTCATGTGGGGCTGGGGTGTCATGAACTCGACCGCCATCAAGGAAGCGGCGGCGGTCGGATATCCGATGGACCATTTCATCGGAGTCTGGTGGTCAGGGTCCGAGCCTGACGTGGTGCCCGCCGGCGACGCCGCCAAGGGCTACAAGTCCGGCACGTTCCACGGCGCCGGCACCGACTACAAGGTGATCAAGGACATCCTGCACTACGTCTATGACAAGGGCGCCGGCAAGACGAGCAAGGACAAAGTCGGCGAGGTCCTCTACAACCGCGGCGTGATCAACGCGATCTACGACACCGAGGCGATCCGCACCGCCCAAGAGCACTTCGGCAAGAAGCCGCTCAAGGGCGAGGAAGTGCAGTGGGGCTACGAGCACCTCAACATCAACGCCGCGCGCATCTCCGCGCTCGGCGCCGACGGCCTGATGGTGCCGGTGCAGCTCTCCTGTGCCAACCACGAGGGGCAAGGCGACGTGCGTATCCAGCAGTGGGACGGCCAGCACTGGAAGTTCGTCTCCGACTGGATCCAGCCCGACCGTGGCATGCTGGACGAGATGTACAAGGACAGCGCCCTCGCCTACGCGAAAGAGAAGGGCATCACCCCGCGCGACTGCCCGAAGGCGGGCTCTTGATACTGCGCTAGAAAGCACCCCCTCACCCTTCCCTCTCCCCTCGGGGAGAGGGTTGCGGAGCCTTAGCAAGCGCAAGCGAGCTTAGGCGTAGCTGGGTGAGGGGGGACTCTCTCCGCCCTGAAAAAGATGACCGCCACCGCCCTCCTCTCCGTCAGCAACATCGAGGTGATCTACAATCACGTCATCCTCGTGCTGAAGGGCGTGTCGCTGGAGGTGCCGGAGGCCGGCGTCGTGGCGCTCCTCGGCGCCAATGGCGCCGGCAAGACCACCACCTTGAAGGCGATCTCGAACCTGCTGCGCGGCGAGCGCGGCGACGTGACCAAGGGCTCGATCTCCTATCGCGGCGAGCGGGTCGAGCGCCTCACGCCCAACGACCTCGTGAAGCGCGGCGTGATCCAGGTGATGGAGGGTCGGCATTGCTTCGGCCATCTCACGGTCGAGGAGAACCTGCTCACCGGCGCCTTCACGCGGAGCGACGGCCGCGGCGCCGTGCGCGCCGAGCTCGACCGCGTCTACACGTATTTCCCGCGGCTTCGGGAGCGGCGGCAGAGCCTGGCCGGCTACGTCTCCGGCGGCGAGCAGCAGATGACCGCACTCGGCCGCGCGCTGATGGCGCGGCCCAACATGATCCTGCTGGACGAGCCCTCCATGGGTCTCGCCCCTCAGATCGTCGAGGAGATCTACGAGATCGTCCGCCGCCTCAACCGTGAAACCAAGGTGAGCTTCCTGCTCGCCGAGCAGAACACAAACATCGCGCTCCGCTACGCGGATTACGGCTACATCCTCGAGAACGGCCGCGTGGTGATGGACGGCGCCGCCGAGCGCTTGCGGGCGAACGACGACGTCAAGGAATTCTACCTCGGCCTCTCCACGAGCGGCCGCAAGAGCTACCGCGACGTGAAGCATTATCGGCGACGGAAGCGGTGGCTGACGTAGTGCGTCCTTCGACTCGCTCGCTACGCTCGCGGCTCAGGATGAGGTAGCTTGAGCTTGCAGAACTGAAACGAACCTCATCCTGAGCCACGACCCGGAGGGTCGTGAGTCGAAGGACGCACTATGGTCATTCAAGCAGGCCCATTCTACGACTCTCTCGAAACGCGCGATCTCGAGACCCGGGAGCACGACCTGCTAACCTCGTTGGCGAAGCAGATCGCGCACGCGAAGGCGCATGCGCCCGCCTTCACGGCATCGCTGCGAGACGTCGATCCCGCGAGCATAACCTCGCGGACGGCGCTGGCGAGGCTGCCGGTGGTGCGGAAGTCCGAGCTCATCGAGCGGCAGAAGCAATCGCCGCCCTTCGGCGGGCTCGCGGCGGTGGAGCCGGGCGCGCTCGCGCGTGTCTTCATGTCGCCCGGCCCGATCTACGATCCCGAGGGCAAGGGGCGCGATTATTGGCGAATGGCCCGGTCGCTCTTCGCCGCCGGCTTCCGCGCCGGCGATCTCATCCACAATTGCTTCGCCTATCACCTGACGCCTGCTGGCTCGATGCTGGAGACCGGCGCGCAGGCGTTGGGCTGCGCCGTGATCCCCGGCGGCACCGGCCAGACCGAGCTGCAGATCAAGGCGATCGAGCATTTGCACCCGCAGGGCTATGTCGGAACGCCGTCGTTCCTGCGCATCATCCTCGAGAAGGGCCGCGAGCTCGGCGCCGATCTCTCCTCGATCAAGAAGGCGCTGGTCGGCGGCGAGGCGTTCCCGCCGGCGCTCCAGAAGGAGATCGCGGGCTTCAGTGTCGCGGCGCTCCAGTGCTATGCGAGCGCGGATCTGGGCCTCATCGCCTACGAGAGCCCCGCGCGCGCAGGGCTCATCGTCGACGAGGGGATCCTCCTGGAGATCGTGCGGCCCGGCACCGGCGATCCCGTGGCCGATGGCGAGGTGGGCGAGGTCGTGGTGACGACCCTTACGCCCGACTATCCGCTGATCCGTTTCGCGACCGGCGATCTCTCCGCGATCCTCAAGGGGCCGAGTCCCTGCGGGCGCACCAATCTGCGCATCAAGGGCTGGATGGGCCGCGCCGACCAGACCACCAAGGTCAAGGGCATGTTCGTGCACCCGAGCCAGGTCGCCGAAGCCGTGCGGCCCTTCCACGAGGTGCTGCGCGCGCGACTCGTGGTGAGCCAGGAGCATCAGATCGACCTGATGACGCTCCTCGCCGAGGTACCTGCCGGCACCGACCCCGCGATCGCCGAGCGCCTCGCCGAGAGTCTCCACGCCATCACCAAGCTCAAGGGCAAGGTCGCGCTGCAAGCGCCCGGCACGCTCCCCAACGACGGCAAAGTCATCGAGGACACGCGCAAGCTGGTCTGATCCCGCGACTTCTCATCCTTTTCCACTTTCGACACGCGCCTGCGGTGCGTGCTCAGGACGAGGTGAGATCGGGGCTTCCATTGGCCTTATCCACAGGCGTCCCGCGTGGAGTTGTTTGGATTAAATAAAGTCAATGAGTTAGGTGGCGAAAAAATCACGCTTTCGCCACGATTCCAGCGAATTGCGGTCGCATTCCCGGGGCCATATAGCAGGGTGGAAGACAGCAGTGATGCTGCTTCCCAACCTCCGCAAAGCGGTCACTTCCCCCCGACCGCTTCCTAGACGGCCCCGGATCTCCCCCTCCGGGGCCGTCTTTTCTTTGGGGCCGGATCGCATCGCGCGTGGCATCATCGGTCGCGAAAGCCCCGCCGATCCCAGACGCCCTCGTGTTGCTCTCCACGCCACTCGCCGCACGCCCGTTCGAGGGCCGCGGCCTCGCCTGTCGGCGCGGCGAGCGTCTCGTCTTCAAGGCACTCGACTTCGCGCTGACGCCTGGCGGCGCGCTACTGCTGACCGGCGCCAATGGCAGCGGCAAGTCGAGCCTGCTGCGGCTGATGGCGGGACTGACGCCACCGCTCGCGGGCGCGCTCACCTGGGATGGCGCAGCGGTCACAGGCGACCTCGGCACCCATCGCCCACGCGTTCACTTCGTCGGCCATCAGGATTCGCTGAAGCCGGTGCTGACGGTGGCCGAGACTCTCGCCTTTTCGGCGGCGTTGCGCGAGACCACGTCCGAGCGCGTGGCACCCGCGCTCGAGGCCTTTCACCTGACGGCGCTCGCGGACTGGCCCTGCCGTGTGCTCTCGGCCGGGCAGCGCCGGCGCCTCGCGCTGGCGCGGCTTCTGGCGAGCCCCGCACCGCTCTGGCTGCTCGACGAGCCCAGCACAGGCCTCGACGAAGCCTCGACCTGCGATCTCCTCACCGCCATTGCGGCGCATCGGTCGGGCGGCGGCATGGTCGCCATCGCGACCCATCTGCCGCTGCCAATCCCCGGCGCGGCCTCGCTCTCGCTGGAGCAATTCGCCCCCCAACGGAGCGCGGCGTGACGGCGTTCGCGGCCTTGGTCGCGCGCGACCTGCGCCTGGCACTCCGGCAGGGCAGCGACGCCGCCCTGGTGCTGGCGTTCTTCGTGCTGGCGGTGGTGCTCTTTCCGTTCGGCGTCGGGCCCGAGCCCCAGCTCCTTGCACGCATCGCGGCGGGCGTCGTCTGGGTGACGGCGTTGCTGGCGGCGCTGCTCTCGCTCGATCGCCTCTTCCAGCAGGATTACGAGGACGGCA
>DATEGF010000296.1:0-9396 GCA_035280245.1 Allostellaceae bacterium | reverse complement strand
TGGCGGCGTGCTCCGCCTCGGCGAGCGCCACCAGGATCTCGGCGCCGCGGTTCGCAGCGGGCAATCCGCGGAACAGGAAAACGAGATTGATCACCGCCTGCAGCTCCTCGAAGGAGGCGCCAGCGCGGCGCGCGGCGGTGGCGTGGATGCGGGCGGCGTCGCTCAGATCCATCAGCAGCGCCGCGAACAAGATCAGCTGCGACGTCTTCACGTCGAAGCATTTCGGATACATCGCGTAGGTGCGGATCTCCTCCTGCATGTCCAGGATCTTCGGATCGACGGCGCCTGTGACCGCGAAGCGCGACTGGATACGCGGCGGCACGTAGCCGAGCAGCTCCTGATAGATCTTGCTCCGCTCCTCGATGGTCTGCTTGGGGTCGCGGTACTCGCCGACGACGCTGCGGATCGCCTGATGATCGAATGGAGCCTTACTCATGTGCGGTTCTCCAGATTTTCGGAATGATGCGCGGACGCGCTTCTCTCAAAGCGGATCCCAGTTGAAGATGTCAGCGGACCGGTCGAGCGGATAGAAAGACGGCCGGAACGCCGGCAGCATGGTCTCGGCGAGCGCCTCCGGCGTCCAGCCGCCGTCGCGGTGCGCGGAGCGGATTGGCCGTGGCTGACTCATCAGGAAGACCTCGTTCTTGCGCACGGCCAGAATCTGTCCGGTCACGTCCTTCGCGAGATCGCTCAGAAGGAACACGGCGAGCGGCGCGATCTTGTCGGCCGTCATGGTTTTGAGCCGCTCGACCCGCGCCTTTTCCTCGGGCGTCCCGGTCGGGATCGTGCCGATGAGCCGGCTCCAGGCGAAGGGCGAGATGCAGTTCGAGCGCACGTTGAAGCGCGCCATATCGAGAGCGATCGACTTCGAGAGTCCGACGATGCCCATCTTGGCGGCGGCGTAATTCGCCTGGCCGAAATTGCCGATGAGGCCGGAGGTCGAAGTGAAGTGCACGAAGGCGCCCGCCTGCTGCTCGCGGAAATGCAGCGCCGCCGCCTTCGAGACGTAGAAGCTCCCCATCAGGTGCACTTGGATCACCGACTCGAAATCGGCAACGCTCATCCGGTGGAAGATGCGGTCGCGTAGGATGCCGGCGTTGTTGACCACGCCGTCGACGCGGCCGAAGGCATCGAGCGCGGTCTTGACGATGCTGTCGGCGCCGGCGGCGGCGGCGACACTCGCGCCATTGGCCACCGCAACGCCACCGGCGGCGACGATCTCGTTGACGACCTCGCGCGCGGGTCCCGTGTCGGCGCCTTCGCCGTCCGCCCCACCGCCGAGATCGTTGACCACGACCTTGCCGCCCGAGCGCGCTGCCAGAAGCGCGATCTCGCGCCCTATCCCGCGCCCCGCGCCCGTGACGATCACGACCTTGCCGTCGAGGCAGCCCATCCGAGCCTCCCGCTGATTGCCGCGCGGACTTTCGCACGGCCATTTCGCGGGGGTCAAACGAGAGGGCGTGAGAGCCGGGCGAGCCTCGCTCTACGCCGCGGTGGCGCGGCCGAGCAGCCTCATGTTCTCTATCGTCCGCGCACAGGCGCGCGCGACCTCGCCGCCTTTCACGACGAAGTGATCGAGGAAGAAGTTCCGGTGCTCGTCGTGCTCGTGGAAGCGCTGCGGCGTCAGCACGGCGGAGATCACGGGCACTTCGGTGTCGAGCTGGACGCGCATCAGCGCCGCGATCACCGCGTCCGCCACGAACTCGTGGCGATAAATGCCGCCGTCGACCACGAAACCCGCGGCCACGATCGCGGCATAGCGGCCGGTCTTGGCGAGCAGCTTCGCCTGCAGTGGGATCTCGAAGGCGCCGGGCACCTCGAAGAAATCGACGCGGTCCTTCGCGATGCCGAGCCGCGCGAGCTCCGGCACGAAGCCCTCGCGGCAGCGGTCGACGATGTCCTTGTGCCAGCACGACTGCACGAAGGCGATACGCTCGCCGCCGCTCGTCTGGCTCTCGTTGGTTTGAATGGTCTCTCGAAAGCTCTGATTCATCGGTCACTCCTCAAGTTGGGACCAGAATCAGGGCGCACGGGCATTGAGTCGGCAGGACGCGACCGCGCCCACCGATGTCGTCCCGCTCTCTTCCATCCGGACTGTAACCGTCGGCGTCGGAATTACACCGACTCTGCTGACCCCGTCGGATCGCTCCGACGGGCGCTCGCGGGCTCAGGCGATTGCTCGCCATCACCGCCGGTGGGGACTTCCACCCCGCCCCGAGAACGTCGCCGCCGAGGCGACTTGCCCCCGCGACCTTGCTTCTATAGAGCGCCGCGGCATGCTTGGCAAAGCCGATCTGGGCGCTGCTCGGACGCGTGAAAGGGAGAGAGTGGATGGATCTGCAACTCAAGGGCCGCACCGCTTTGGTCACCGGCGCCAGCATGGGGATCGGCCGCGCCATCGCGCGCGGGCTCGCCGCCGAAGGCGTCAAGGTCGCCGCGGTCGCGCGCCGGAAGCCGCTCCTCGAGGAGCTTGCGGCCGAGATCGCCCGCGCACAGGACCCGACGCCGGCGCTCATCGTGCAGGACGTGATGGCACCGGACGCGGCTGAGCGCATCCGCGATCAGGCGCTCGCCGCGCTCGGCAAGGTCGAGATCCTCGTCAACTCCGCGGGCGGCAGCCGCCCGCTTCCGGTCGACGCCGGCGACGATCGATGGGACGAGGCGATGACCCTCAACTTCACGCGGCTTCGCCAGCTCACCACGGCGATCCTGCCGGGCATGATGGAGCGGAAGTGGGGCCGGGTCGTCAACATCACGGGCAAGTCGGAGCCCGAGCACATCAACGCCGCCTTTTCCGCCAAGGCCGCGGTCCACGCCTGGGCCAAGGGCCTCTCGCGCGACGTGGGCGGGCTCGGCATCACCATCAACTCGATCGCGCCCGGCCGCATCATGAGCGAGCAGATCCGCCGCAACTACCCGCCGGAGGAGCGCGAACGCTTTTCGCGTGTCGAGATTCCCGTCGGCCGCTATGGCGAGCCCGAGGAGCTCGCGGTGATGGCGGTGTTCCTATGCTCGCCGCTCGCGGGCTACGTGACGGGGACGGTGATTCCCGTCGATGGTGGATTGAAGCGGTATCAGTTCTGAGTAGAGCCCAAGGCGCGGTGAGGGGGAAACGCAGACTATTCAGCAAGTCAGTACGACCGCGGCATTCCCAGCACGTGCTCGCCGATGTAGGCGAGGATGAGGTTCGTCGAGATCGGCGCGATCTGCATCAGGCGGGTCTCGCGCCATTTGCGCTCGACGTCGTATTCCTTGGCGAAAGCGAAGCCGCCGTGGGTCTGCATCGCGGCCTCGCCGGCGTGCCAGCTTGCTTCCGACGCCAGCAGCTTCGCCATGTTGGCCTCGGCGCCGCAGGGCTTGCCGGCGGCGAACAGTGCCGCGGCCTTGCGCACCATCAGATCGGCCGCCTCGGTCTCGGCGTAGGCGCGCGCGACCGGAAACTGTACCCCCTGGTTCTGGCCGATGGGGCGGTCGAAGACGATGCGCGTCGTCGCGTACTGCGACGCGGTCTTGATGAACCAGCGCGCATCGCCGACGCCTTCGGACGCGATCAGCACGCGCTCGGCATTCATGCCATCGAGGATGTAGCGGAAGCCTCGACCCTCCTCGCCGATCAGGTTCTCGGCGGGCACCTCGAGATCGTCGAAGAACACCTCGGTCGTGTTGTGGTTGATCATCGCCTTGAGCGGCTTGATCTCGAGCCCCTTGCCGAGCGAGGCGCGGATGTCGACCAGGAAGACCGAGAGCCCGTCGCTCCGCCGCTTTACGTCCTCAACGGGCGTGGTACGCGCGAGCAGGAGCATCAGGTCGGAGTGGAGCGCACGGGAGGTCCAGACCTTCTGTCCCCGCACGATGTAGCGGTCGTTGCCCTTCTTCTCCGCGCGGGTCTTGAGCTTCGTCGTGTCGGTGCCGGTGGTGGGCTCGGTAACGCCGAAGGCCTGCAGACGCAGCCGCCCCGCCGCGATCTCCGGCAGGTATTTCCGCTTCTGCTCGGCGCTGCCGTGCCGGAGCAGCGTGCCCATGATGTACATCTGCGCGTGGCAGGCGCCGGCATTGCACCCCGAGGCGTGAATCTCCTCGAGTACCACGGACGCGGCCCGCAGCGGCAAGCCCGAGCCGCCGTACTCTTCGGGAATGAGCGCACCCAGGAAGCCAGCCTGGGTCAGCGCCTTCACGAAGTCCGTGGGATAAGCCTCGCGCGCCTCGAGATCGCGCCAATAAGCGCCGGGGAATCCCTCGCAGATCTTCCGCACGGCCTGGCGGATCTCCGGGAAATCCTCGCCGACGGCAAAGTGGACGAGCTCGCCCTCGTCGGCGGTCGCGCGTGTATCCGGGCTCATGCCGTCATTCCGCCGCGTGCGCGTGCGGCAGGGTCGCGGGGTGGAATCCCTTGGGCAGGCCCGCCTTGCCGACGCCGCCGTGGAGCGGCACGCCCGGGAGTGCGCGCTCGAGGATCTGGCGCACGGCGATCAAGCGATCGAGATCGACACCGGTCTTGAGCCCCATGCCTTCCAGCATGAAGACCAGATCCTCCATCACGATGTTGCCGCTGGCGCCGGGCGCATAGGGGCAACCGCCGAGACCCGCGAGGCAGGCATCGAAATGCCGGACGCCGACGTCGAGCGCGGCCAGCGCATTGGCGATCCCTTGGCCGCGGGTGTCGTGGAAATGCGCGGTGACCGGGAGCGACGTCACCGCGGACATCACCCCCTTGAAGACGCGCCTCACCTGCGCGGGTGTGGCGTAGCCGACGGTATCGGGCACCGCGAGCTCGTCGGCGCCGGCCTCCGCCATGATCTCGGCATAGCGCACTACCTCGGCCTCCGGCACCTCGCCCTCGATGGTGCAGCCGAGCGCGGTCGAGAGACCGACCGCGAGCTTCGGCCGTTTCGCCGCGTCGACACTACGCACCAGCTCGACGATGCGCTTGAAATCCGCCACGGAGTCCGCCCGCGAGCGGCGCACGTTGCGCTGATTGTGGGATTCGCTGATGGAGATCACGAAGTTGAGCTTGTGTACGCCGGCAGCAATGCCGCGCTCGGCGCCCTTGAGGTTCGGGATCAGCGCCGTCACCGTGAGGCCGGGTATCGTGAGGGCGCGCTCACAGACCTCGCCGGCATCGAGGAATTGCGGGATGAGCTTCGGCGGCACGAACGAGCACACCTCCATCTCCGGCATGCCGGCCGCCGCCTCGGCCTCGAGCCAGGCGAGCTTCTCCGCCGTCGGCATGAACAGGCTGACGTTCTGCAGGCCGTCGCGCATGCCGACCTCGCAAACATGGACGTCGATCCGGTCGCTCATGGGGGTCTCCTTACTCATTCCTCTTAATATAGGTTAACGACCGCGGAACTGAGGCTTGCGTTTTTCGTTGAAGGCGCGGATGCCTTCGTGGCGATCCTCGGTGCCGACCATGCGATTGTACGCCTCGATCTCGAAGCGGAAGGCTGTGCGCAGGTCCATCTGCATGCCGTAGACCATGGACTTCTTGGCCTGGCGCACCGAGATTGGCGCGTTGGCGGCGATGGTGCTCGCGGTGGCGAGCGCCTCGGGCATCAGCGCGTCGGGCTCGCAGAGCCGATTGAGAATGCCCCACTCGAGCGCCTCCGCGGCGCCGAAGGGCTTGCCGGTGAGGATGATCTCCTTGGCGCGGCGCTCGCCCACCGCGCGCGGGAGCATTTGCGTGCCGCCGGTGCCGGGCATGATGCCGAGGGTCACCTCGGTGAGCGCGAATCGCGCGGTCTTGACCGCGTAGGCAAAATCGCAGGCGAGCGCCATCTCGAACCCGCCCGCGAAGGCGTGGCCGTTGAGCGCCGCGATGACCGGCAGCGAGCAATCGAGGAGCGCCCAATACTGCCGCTCGAAGATCTCGTGCTGCGCGACCCATTGATCCTGGGTCATGCCGTTGCGCTCTTTGAGGTCACCGCCGGCGCAGAAGGCGCGGTTTCCCGATCCCGTCAGGACGACGCACCGGAGGTCGCCCGGCTCGGCGATGAGGCCGGTCCAGAGATCGAGGAGATCGCGGCCCATCTGCGTGTTGAGCGCGTTCGCGACCTCGGGCCGGTTGAGCGTCACCAAGAGAACATGAGGCGCCGCGACCTCGGTACGAATCGTCTCGTAGGATTTCATCAGCGGCTCCGCTCCTTGCGCGGCGCGGGACCAAAGGGTCCAAGAACCTCCTCGGTGTGCTGGCCCAGCGTGGGTGGCATGCGCCGGAACCCCGGCCGCTCACCGCCGAAGGAGAGCGGCAGGCCCAGGAGCGTGATCGAGCCGTCGGGGCTCGGCTGTAGCATGCCGAGTGCCGTGGTCTGCGGATGCGCCACCACCTGATCGATCGTCTGCAAGGGCGCGCAGGGCACGCCCGCGGTCTCGAGGGTCGCCACCAGCTCGGCGGTGGTCTTGGTGCTCGCGATGTCCTGGATCAAGCCATTGAGCACGTCCCGATGCTTCACGCGGTCGGGATTGTGCAGGAAGCGGGGATCCTCGGCCCAGCCGGGCTGGCCCAGGGCGCGCGAGAGCAACTGGAAAAGCTTGTCGCTGCCGGCGCCGATCATAACGAAGCCGTCGCGGGTCTCGTAGCCGCGATAGGGCACGATCATCGCGGCGCCCGAGCCCTGCGGCGTCGGCACTTCGCCCGACGCCTGGTAATTCGCGACGTGGTAGCACATCCACGCGAGCGCGGTCTCATAGAGCGAGGTCTCGATGGTGGCGCCCTCGCCCGTCGCAGCGCGGCCCATGAGCGCGCCCAAGATGCCGATCACCGACCACATGCCGGCGCCGATATCCATGATCGAGCTCCCCGCGCGCACCGGCGGCCGGCCGGGCTCGCCGGTGACGCTCATGAACCCGCCAAACGCCTGCAGCAGCGGATCGTAGCCAGGCTTGTCCTTGAGCGGGCCTTTTGCACCGAAGGCACCGATGGTGCAGTAGACGAGGCGCGGCTTTTTCTTGCGAAGCGTCGCCGCGTCGAGACCGAGCTCGGCCGCCGTGCCCGGCCGAAGATTCTGGATCACCACATCCGCGCGCTCGAGGATCAGCCTCTCGAGCCGGCCGCGATCCCCGGCGTCGCGCAGGTCCACCACCACCGAGAGCTTGTTGCGATTGAGGCTCTGGAACAGCGCCGAGTGGCCATGCCAATAGGGCGGCGCCCATTTGCGCGCATCGTCGCCGTCCTGCTTCTCGATCTTGATTACGGTAGCGCCGAGGTCACCCAAGATCTCGCCCGCAAACGGCGCCGCCACGTTGTGGCCAAGCTCGACCACCACAATGTCCCGAAGCAGCGCGGCGGCGCTCATCCCATTCCTCCCTGCGGTTCGGACCTACGCTAGACCGCGCCCGGAAGGAGCGTCAATCAATCCACCAAACTCTAGTCTTAGCGCAGAGGACGCGGAGGTTGCGCAGTGGACGCAGAGGATCAGAGGCCATTCACCATCCGAATTATGCCGTCGCGCATGTGTGCGACGTTGAAATTCAGCAGATATCCAAGCTTGAAACCGCCGAGTCGCAAGTAGCTCTGCAGCTGGCCACGATGAACTGGAAGGATTGCCTCGACTGCCTTCAATTCGATGACGACGCGATCGTTCACGAGGAGATCGACCCTGTAACCATGATCGACTGCGAGGTCCTCGTAACGAATTGGGATCGGAACCTGACTTCTGACTTTTAATCCCTGACGGGTCAGCTCATGCCCAAGACATAGCTCATAAGCGCTTTCGAGGAGTCCTGGACCGACCGCTGAGTGAACCTTCATTGCGCGGGAGATGATCGCGTTCCCGACTTCATTCTCAGTCATCCTTCGCGTCCCCCGCGCTACCCCTGCGTCCTCTGCGCTAAGCCCTTCTTCTTTTCACCTCGGGGCGGTCTGCGCGATGCCGCCACGCAATGCGCCCGCCTCGATGTTGCGCCAGAGCACTTCCTGGCCCTTGGGCAGCGCGCGGCTGTTGGGCATGGCGAGCCAGAGGCGCATGAGGAGGCGGTCTTGGCCGCTGGTGGCGTCATCCTCGAAGGGCGTGCGGCCGTGGTAGGTGACGTGCGAGTTCAGGAGTTGGACGTCGCCCGGCTCAAGCGTCATCTCGAAGGCGAGCTCCTTCGCGAGTGACAGGAGCATGTCGAGCCCCTCTTTTTGGGCCGCGCTCATCGTCGGAATACCCGCAACCGTTTGCGCCGCCTCGATGTAGGTCAGCGAGAAATGGCTGGTGAAGCGGCCGTCGCGCACGCCGAAGATCGGCAGCGCATAGACATTCTCGGCGGTCTCGGACTCCTCGCCGTGGCGGCTACGATAATAGGGTGCAAACAGCAGCGCGCAGAGATCGGGCCTGCGCTTCAGCATCTCGTTCATGACCGAGACTGAGCTGCAGATCGTGCTGACGCCGCCCTTCGCCGCCTGGCGCACGCAGAGCAGCGCCACGACGTCGGTGCGGTCCGTGTGGAAACGCAGGGCGCCATTGCTGAGCGTGCGCGCATAGGAGGAGAGGAACGGCTTGCCGTCGGTCATGCGCACGCGCTCGATCTGGCCGTATTTCTTGCCGACATCGGCGCCCTCGTCGCGGATCTGGCGCATCAGCTCGCCGCTCCGGTTCTGGAACACCGGCGTGCCCAGGTTCGCACCAAGGCCGAAGTAGAGCTTTCGCAGCTGATCCTCGCTGTACCGCCCGACTGGCAACCCCCGCAGCTTCATCATGCCGCAGCCGTTCTCGAGCTCGTCAGCGATGTCCGAGAGCAGGTCCGCGAGTTTGGGCAGCGGGAAATTTGCGCGGGTGGTCTCGTGCCAGGCGAGACCGCGGCGCTCGACACCCGCGAGCGCGGCATCGATTTCCGAGATATCGGCGGGCTCGAGATCGCGCACCCACCGCGAGGAGCGCGCGATGTCCGTGCCAAGCCAGGCGCAGGCGCCGGTGATCGGAGCAAGCTCAGTCATTGGAAAAACGCGTCTTTCATAAGATCGCGGAGACGCTAATCCCCGCCCCGTTCCGAGGTCAATCGGCGCCATGATCTTAAGGTCACCACAGAGACAGTGAGGCAGTGAGGACCGGCATTCTCGGTCTCTCATTGCCTCACCGCCTCAGTGGTGAGAGATTCCTTCCACGATTTTCTACGATCAGGAAAGGAAGCGCCATGCCGGCTCCCCTCACCCGCTCCCTCGGCGAGTTCGTGTCGGCCCTCCGTTTCGAGGCGCTGCCTGAAGCAGCCATCGATGTCGTGCGGCTGGGCTTCACCGATTGCGTCGCGACCATGCTGGCGGGCACCTCGGAGCCGGTGGTGCGGATCGTGCGCGAGAGCCTGGGGACCCGTGGCGCCAAGGGCGAGGCGCGGCTCGCCTTCGGCGCCGACCGCGCGAGCGCGCCCGAGGCGGCGCTCGCCAATGGCACGGCGGGCCACGCGCTCGACTACGACGACGTC
>DATEGF010000295.1:0-25505 GCA_035280245.1 Allostellaceae bacterium | reverse complement strand
TTGCCCCGGCAATCAATACATATGCGGCATAACACCCAGGCCGGACGAACCGGCCGGACTGGCTGACCGCGCGGGAGATACTGTGAAAGCGTTGAAATCTCTCATTATTTCTGGGCGAGAGGTACTGCCGCTCGTGGAGGGCGGCAAGGGCATCTCGGTCTCGAATGGCGAGAGCTCCGGGGCCTGGGCGGCCTCGGGTGGCGTCGGGACCTTCTCCGGCGTCAATGCGGACAGCCTCGACGAGCTGGGGCATCGCAAGTCACAGGTCTATTACGGCAGGACCCGCCGCGAGCGCCACGAGGAGCTGATCCAATACGCGATCGCGGGCGGCATCCACCAGGCGCAGGTCGCTTACGAGCGCTCGAACGGCCTCGGTCGGCTCCACATGAACGTGCTCTGGGAGATGGCGGCGGCGGAGCGCATCCTCCACGGCGTGCTCGAGGGCGCGCGCGGACTCATCAATGGCGTCACCTGCGGCGCCGGCATGCCCTATCGCATCGCCGAGATCTGCGCGAAGTACGGCGTGCATTATTACCCGATCGTCTCCTCGGCGCGCGCCTTCCGCGCGCTCTGGAAGCGCGCCTATCACAAGTTCCGGGACTGGCTCGGCGGCGTCGTTTACGAGGACCCCTGGCTCGCGGGCGGTCACAACGGCCTCTCCAACGTCGAGGACCCCGAAAAGCCTGGCGCACCCTTTCCGCGCGTCCTCGAGCTGCGCCAGCTGATGCGCGAATGTGGCCTCGAGCAGACCCCGATCTTCATGGCGGGCGGCGTCTGGTATCTGCGCGAATGGGAGGACTGGATCGACAATCCCGAGCTCGGGCCCACCGCGTTCCAGTTCGGCACACGGCCACTCCTCACCAAGGAGAGCCCGATCTCCGACGCGTGGAAGCGGAAGCTCCTCACGCTCGAGGAAGGCGACGTCTACTTGAACCGCTTCAGCCCGACCGGGTTCTATTCATCGGCGGTGCGGAACGCGTTCCTCAATGACCTCGCGGAGCGCAATGAGCAGCAGGTCGCCTACACAGTCGAGCCCGTGGGCGATCACCTGGCGCCGCTCCAGGTGGGCGCCCGCGGCCGGCTCGTTTATCTGACCCCGCACGACCGCGACCGCGCGCAGGGCTGGATCGCCCAGGGCTTCACCGAGGCGCTCCGCACGCCCGATTCCACGCTGGTCTTCGTGACGCCGGCGAAGGCGCTGGAGATCCGCACCGACCAGATCAACTGCATGGGCTGCCTCTCCGCCTGCCAGTTCTCAAACTGGGCGCAGAACGAGGCCGGCAGCACCGGCAAGAAGGCGGACCCCCGCAGCTTCTGCATCCAGAAGACGCTCCAGGCGATCAGCCATTCCGACGACGTCGAATTCCAGCTGATGTTCGCCGGCCACAACGCCTACCGCTTCAAGACCGACCCCTTCTACAGCAACGGCTTCATCCCGACGGTGAAGGACCTGGTCGCGCGGCTGCTGACGGGGGATTGAGCGCGGTGGCGCTGCTGCTGATTTGCTGAGCAGCCTAGTTTTGGAGTATGCTCCGTGCTTCGTTCGCAACATCGTTCAGCATGACCGCGACCGCCGCCGCACCTCGTCCGTTCTCAAATGCGCTGGAGTTGCTGCGCGCCGCGAAACTGCGGCCGACGCGGCAGCGCTTGGCTCTGGCGCGCATGCTCTTCGAGACGGGCGATCGGCACGTCACGGCGGAGCAACTGCACGGCGAGGCACGGGCGGCCTCGGTGCGCGTCTCGCTCGCAACCGTCTACAACACGCTCCATCAATTCATCTCGGCAGGGCTCCTGCGCGAGGTGGTGGTCGATCCTGGCCGGTCCTACTTCGACACCAACGTCAGCGACCACCATCATTTCTTCCACGAGGACTCCGGGCACCTGCAGGACATCCCCGGCGAACGCGTGGGTGTGGCGGAGCTGCCGGCGCCGCCCTCGGGCACTAAGATCCGCCGCGTCGACGTCATCATCCGCGTGAGCCCTGAGCGCGCGCGCTGACGCGCGTCGCGGTTTCGGCGTCGTCACAATATTAGAACTATTCTAATCTATTGACAGAGTGGTGGGGCGAGGTCCATAACGCCCATCCCAGATTCGCTCTGCTCCGGGATCAATCCACCATCGAGGGAGACGCCCATGGCATCGCTCAAAGGCAGCAAGACCGAGGGTAATCTGAAAGCCGCGTTCGCCGGCGAGAGCCAGGCCAATCGCCGCTATCTCTATTTCGCGCAGAAAGCCGATGTCGAGGGCTACAACGACGTCGCCGCCGTGTTCCGCTCCACCGCCGAGGGCGAGACCGGCCACGCGCACGGCCATCTCGAGTTCCTCGAGGAAGTCGGCGACCCCGCCACCGGCAAGCCGATCGGCATCACCGGCGACAACCTCAAGGCCGCGATCGCCGGCGAGACCCACGAGTACACCGATATGTACCCGGGCATGGCCCGCACCGCGCGCCAGGAAGGCTTCGACGAGATCGCCGACTGGTTCGAGACTCTCGCCAAGGCCGAGAAGTCCCACGCCGGCCGCTTCCAAAAAGCGCTCGACACGCTCGGCTGATCGCCGGGTCGAGACGACCTCCGTGAGGGCGCCGCCCATCCGGCGGCGCCCTTTGCGCTCGTGAGACACGAGAACGGAAAGCCATGCGCGAAGGCAGCCTCGACGCCCCCACCCGCCACCCGATCGCCTGGGAGGATCCGGACTTCACCGACCTCGCGAAGATCGAGGCGGAGATGCATCGCGTCTTCGAGATCTGTCACGGCTGCCGGCGCTGCTTCAATCTCTGCGACAGCTTTCCGCGGCTCTTCGATCTGATCGACGCGACACCGACCGAAGAGATCGACGCCGTCGACCGCAAGGACTACGCCAAGGTCGCGGACGCCTGCACGCTCTGCGACCTCTGCTTCATGACCAAGTGCCCGTATGTGCCGCCGCACGAGTTCAATCTCGATTTTCCGCATCTGATGCTGCGTTACCGCGCGGCGGAGCTCAAAGCCGGCAAGATCCCATGGGCGCGGCGCCAGCTGGTCGAGATCGACCGAAACAACAAGATCGCCGGCAAGGTGGCGCCCCTCGCAAACTGGGCGACCAGCGCCGGCAATACGGCGACGCGACCCGCGCTCGAGCGCCTAACGGGCCTCGACCGCCGCGCGGCCCTGCCGAAATACCAAGGCAAAACACTCGTCATGCGCGCGAAGCAAGCGACGCCCGCCGTGAACGAGACGGCGCCGGCTTTTGGCCGCAAGGCCGTGCTCTACGCCACCTGCTTCTGCAACTACCACAAGCCAGAGACCGGCGAGGCGACGCGCGCGGTGCTTGCGCTGAACGGCGTCGAGACCGAGGTCGTCTATCCCGGCTGCTGCGGCATGCCGAAGCTCGAGCAAGGCGATCTCGCGGCGGTCGCCGCTTCCGCGCGCACGGTCGCGGCGGAGCTTGGCTCCTACATCGAGCGCGACTACGACGTGGTGGCGCTCGTCCCTTCCTGCGCGCTCATGCTCAAGTTCGAGTGGCCGCTGATCCTGCCGAAGGACGAGGGCGTGAAGCGCCTCGCGCAAGCAACCTTCGACGTCAGCGAGTACGTGGTCGACATCGCGAAGAAGGAGGGCCTGGCGCCGGGCCTCAAGGCGCTGCCGGGCGGCGTCACGGTGCACCTCGCCTGCCACGCCCGCGCCCAGAACATGGGCGCCAAGGCGGCGGAGATGCTGCGCTTTCTGCCTGAGGCCGATGTCGCCGTCATCGAGCGTTGCTCGGGTCACGGCGGCTCCTGGGGCGCCATGAGGGAGAACTTTGCCACTGCCCTCAAGGTCGGGAAGCCGGTCGCCAAGCAGGCGGCCAAGAACGCAAAAGCCTTCATCGCCTCCGAGTGCCCGCTCGCGGGAATGCACATCGTGCAGGGCATCGAGGCGCTCGACGCTGCGGCGAAGGGGCCAGCGGAGGCCTTTCACCCGATCGAGCTGATGGCGCGGGCTTACGGGCTCGCGCCGGGAGCATCCTGATGGCGAAGCACGCACTCACCCGTCCCGATATCCTGCCGATCGAGCGCTACGCCGCCGAGCGCGCCGAGCATCGCCGCCGGATCGGCGAGCTCAAGCGTAACCGGCGCGTCGAGGTCGGCCCGTTCGTCACCTTCTATTTCGAGTGCTACGAGACGATGTGGCTCCAGGTGCAGGAGATGCTGCACATCGAGCGCGGCGGCGAGGCGCAGATCGCCGACGAGCTCGCGGCCTACAACCCGATGATCCCCAACGGCAGCGAGCTCAGTGCCACCGTGATGATCGAGATCGAGGACGCCGAGCGCCGCCACGCCGTGCTCTCGCGCCTCGGCAGCATCGAGCACAAGATGTTCCTGACCATCGCGGGCGATCGGGTCCGCGGCCGCGCCGACCCCACCCGCGAGAACACCAGCCCCGAGGGCAAGGCCTCGTCGGTCCAGTTCGTCAAATTCCCGCTGACGCCGGCGCAGAAGGAAAAATTCCTCGCCGCCGGAACGCAGGTGGTGGTTGGCATCGACCACGAGAACTACGGCCACATGGCCGTGATGCCCGAGCCGGTCCGGGAAGCGCTGGCACGAGACCTGGAGTGAGCCGATCCAAAGATTGAACCGCCAAGGCGCCAAGACGCCAAGGGACCTACGAGTTCACCAACCGCCGAATACCTTCTTTGATCCGAACGGTATTGAAGTTGATCAACAGACCTACCTGCTTTCTGGAAAGCCTGAGATAGGTAAGCAGCTGAGCGTCGTGAATGGGTAGCAACTTCTCGATCGCCTTGATCTCTACGATGACAAGATCGTTCACGAGCATGTCGATGCGAAAACCCACTTCGATCGGTTCGTCTCGGTACACCAGTGGTAACGCGACTTGGCGCGCGACGGAGATGTTCCGGTACCGCAGCTCGCGCTCGAGGCACTGCTCATAAACCGACTCCAGCAGCCCGGGCCCAAGCGCCCTGTGGACCGCGAAAGCCGAGTCGACGATCTGCCGCGCGGTCGCATCATGCTCACTGGAAGGCTCAGCCTTCTTGGCGAACTTGGCGTCTTGGCGGTTCAAAACCTTGCTTTCGCTGATCGCCATCGACGGCTCCTACCGCACCTCCTCGTCGGGATCGACACCCCAGACCTCGTTGCGGCCGAGCCAGCCTTTGATGTCGGAGGTCTCGACGCGGCACCAGGCGCCCCGGCATTCCAGGAGCTTCGCGATCACGCCGGGCTCCGCCCGCGCCACGACGTCGGAGGCGGGATCGGGATCGCTATGGAGCGGGCGCACGGCGCCGCTCCGCACGATCACGCCGCGGGTGCCCACGAGCATGCGCTCGTGCACCCAGCCCTCGGTGCCCTGCCAGTCCCGGATCTTGCGCCAGACGTCGGACTTGCCGATCACCTCCACCGGCAAGCCCTTCCGGTGATAGACCCACTGGATCGGAAATTGCTCACCGGGGCCCGCGCGGAGATTCACCTCATTGGCACGCAGCGTAACGTAGCGCTGCACGGCGACGACCGTGTCGGCCCATGCGCTGCCCGCGATCAGCGCGAGCGCCAGCAGCCATCCGAGATTGCGGACCGGGAAACGCGAGCGGGGCACGGACCCATGCTCTAACGCCCGGGGAGTCGCGGGTCAAGGCAGCGGAGCGCGCTCAGCGCCGCTGCGCCAGCGCCACGCCGGCGACGATGAGAAGCGCCGCAAGGATCAGCGGCGCCGTCAACGGCTCATGCAGCACCGCGACCGCGAAGCCGAGCGCGATCAGCGGCTGCGCGAATTGCGTGGTGCCGATGCGGGCGATGCCGCCCCGCTGAAGCGCCCAGTACCAGCAGATGTAGCCCGTGATGGTGGCGCCGAGCGCGAGGTAGGCGATCGCGCTCCACCCGAGCGCGCCGGCGCTACCCCAGGCCTGCGGCCCGAGCCGCACTGCCGCGAGCGGTAGCAGGATCGCGCCGCCGAGGCCGATGCCCCAGAAGGTCGCGGCCCAGGTGGTGATCTTCTGTGCGAGCCGCGCGCCCGCGACATAGCCGGCGGCCGCTGAGACGCACGCCACCAGCACGAGCAGATCGCCGCCGAGGCTGGCATCGTTCCCCGCGACGTCGCTTCGCACGACCACCAGCGCCACTTCGCCCGCGAACGCCAAGCCCGCGCCGAGCCACCACATAGCGCTCGGCGCCCGCCGCTCGACAGCGCTCGCGATCAATCCCGTGAAGAGCGGCGCCACCGCGAGCACGAGCGCCGCGTGCGAGGCGGAGGTGTGGCGCACGCCAAGCCCGAACAGCACGGGAAACACGACGAAGCCACCGAGCGCAGAGATCAGCAGCTGGAGCCACTGAGCGGCGCCATGGGGGCGAGAGAGACGCAAGGCGAACGCCAGCGGCAACGCCAGGATCGCGCCGAGCACGGTGCGGAGAATGCCGACCGCGGCCGGATCGATCTCGAGCACCGCGATCCGCGTCACCATGGGCGTGGCGCCCCAGATCAGGAGCGCCACCGCGGCGGCGCACCAGACGAGTGCCGCTTCGCTTCCCGTAGCCTTCTCGCTGGCGGCCTCGCTGGTCATGGCGCCGCCCCTCTAGCGGCGCGCGTGGGAACCGGCCCTACGCCAATCTTGTCATAGCGACATCTTCGCCCATGCTGGACATGGCCGCCGGCCTGCTCTATGGGCTTGGCGCCGAGGGAAGGAATCGCGGGCATATGCCGCCTAGAAGGCCGGTCGTCATCGTCACGCGCAAGCTGCCGGACCCCGTGGAGACGCGGATGATGGAGCTATTCGATGCGCGCTTGAGCGCGAATGACCATCCCTTGAGCCGCGAGGCGCTTGCCGCCGCGATGCAGCAGGCGGACGTGCTGGTACCGACGGTCACGGACCGCATTGACGCCGAGCTGATCCAGCAGTCGGATCCGCGCCTCAAGCTGATCGCCTCCTTCGGCACCGGCACAGACCACATCGACCTCGCGGCGGCGCGCGCCAAGGGGATCACCGTCACCAACACGCCGGGCGTCCTCACCGAGGACACCGCGGACATGACCATGGCGCTGATCCTCGCGGCGACGCGGCGCCTCGCCGAAGGCGAGCGGCTGATGCGCCGGGGCAAATGGCAGGGCTGGGGACCGACGCTGATGCTGGGCCAGCGCCTTGGCGGCAAGCGGCTCGGCATCATCGGCATGGGGCGGATCGGCCAGGCCGTCGCCAAGCGCGCCCGCGGCTTCGGGCTCTCGATCCATTATCACAACCGCCGCCGCGTGCCCGAGGCGATCGCGCAGGAGCTCGAGGCCACCTACTGGGAAAGCCTCGACCAGATGCTGGCGCGCATGGACGTGCTCTCCGTCAATTGCCCGCACACGCCCGCGACATATCACCTGCTCTCGGCGCGGCGTCTCAAGCTGCTCCGGCCGCAGTGCGTGCTGGTCAACACCTCGCGCGGCGAAGTGATCGACGAGGAGGCGCTGACGCGCATGCTGATCGCCCACGAGATCGCCGGCGCCGGTCTCGACGTCTACGAGCGCGAGCCCGCGATCTCGCCGAAGCTCCTGAAGCTCGAGAATGTCGTGTTGCTGCCCCACATGGGCTCGGCGACCCTCGAGGGCCGCATCGACATGGGCGAGAAGGTCATCATCAACATCAAGACCTTCATCGACGGCCACCGCCCGCCCGACCGCGTGATCGAGGGCGTGGCGTAGCCCGAGGCGACTCAGCTGTTGCGGCGCTCGCCGCAGGTCGGGCAGGCAGGGTCGCGCGGGATGCGCACGCGCTGGAAGCGCGTGCCGAGCGCGTCATAGAGCAGCAGGGTGCCGCTCAGGGACTCGCCGATGCCGAGCAATTCCTTGAGCACCTCGGTCGCCTGCAGCGTGCCCATGACGCCCGAGACCGCGCCCAGGATGCCCGCGGTCTCGCACCGCGGGATCAGGTCGGGCGGTGGCGCCTCGCGGAAGAGGCAGCGATAGCAAGGGTGTGGCGGTCCAAGATGCGCCTTGAAGGTGGAGAGCTGGCCGTCGAAAGGAGCGAGCGAGGCCGCCACTAATGGCCGGCCGAGGCGGAAGCACGCGTCGTTCAGGAGATAGCGCGTGGTGAAATTGTCGCTGCCGTCGGCGACGAGATCAAAGGCGCCAACGAGCGCGTCCACGTTCGAGGGATCGAGGCGCACGGCGTGCGTCTCGACCCGGACTTCCGGATTGAGCGCGGCGAGCGTCGCGCGCGCACTCTCGACCTTGAGCGCGCCGATGCGCGGCGTCGGGTGCACGATCTGGCGCTGCAGGTTCGAGAGATCGACTGTGTCGTCGTCGACGACGCCGAGCGTCCCCACGCCAGCGGCACCCAGATAGAGCAGCAGCGGCGAGCCGAGCCCGCCCGCGCCCACCACCAGGACGCGCGCCGCCATCAGCTTCCCCTGCCCCTCCTCGCCCACCTCGTCGAGGATCAGGTGCCGCGCATAGCGTTGAAATTGCGCCTCGGTGAAGTCCATCGTGCTGCTTCTTGAAGAAGGTGCACCACGGAGACACGGAGGGCACGGAGTTAGAGTCGGCCCGAGGAAAGCTTCTCCGTGTCCTCCGTGCCTCCGTGGTGAAACTTAAGTCCTAATGTCACTCGAACAGCGGCGTCGACAAGTACCGCTCGGCGAAATCGGGCAGCACCACGACGATGCATTTCCCCGACATGTCCGGCCGCTGGCCGATCTCGAGGGCAGCGGCGAGCGCGGCGCCGGCGGAGATGCCGACCGGCATGCCCTCGAGGCGCGCCACCTCGCGCGAGGTCTTGATGGCACTGTCGTTGCCGATGCGGATGATCTCGTCGATGAGCTTGGTGTCGAGGATCGCGGGGATGAACCCTGCGCCGATGCCCTGGATCTTGTGCGGACCGGGAGGCCCGCCCGAGAGCACGGCGCTGTCCTCGGGCTCAACCGCAATCATACGCACGGAAGGCTTGCGTGCCTTCAGCACGGAGCCCACGCCCGTCAGCGTGCCACCGGTGCCGACGCCGCTCACCACGACATCGACGGTGCCGCCGGTGTCCTTCCAGATCTCCTCGGCGGTGGTGCGGCGGTGGATCTCGGGATTGGCGGGGTTCTGGAACTGCTGAGGGATGAAGGCGTCGGGGAGCGAGCGCACCAGCTCCTCCGCGCGGGCGATCGCCCCCTTCATGCCCTGCGCCGCCGGCGTCAGCTCGAGCTGAGCGCCCAGGAACTGCAGCATCTTGCGGCGCTCCACCGACATGCTGTCGGGCATGGTGAGGATGAGCTTGTAGCCCTTGGCGGCGCAGACGAAGGCGAGCGCGATTCCGGTATTCCCCGAGGTCGGCTCGACCAGCACCGTGTCCGCGCGAATCCGGCCCGCGCGCTCCGCCGCCTCCACCATGGCGACGCCGATGCGGTCCTTCACGCTGTCGAGCGGATTGAAGAACTCGCACTTGCCGAGGATGCTCGCCTTGACCCCGTGGGCTGCGGCGATGCGCTTCAGGCGCACCAGCGGCGTCGCGCCGATGGTGTCGACGATACTGTCATAGACGTGGCCGCGGAATTCCGCCGGTGTTGCCTCCGGCTTCGGTGATTTTGCTTGAGCCATTGTGACGTCCTTGGACTCCGATCAGATGGTGAAATCGAGCTTGGCGCCGAATTCGCCGGCGATGCCGGCCTTGTGCGCGCGCAGGCACAGATCCTCGATGGTGACGGTGTCGAGACGCGCCATCATCTCCTCGCGCATCTCCTGCCAGAGCGGCCGCACCACCTTGAGGCCGAGCTCCGGGCCGGAGTTCTTCGCGACCGCGTCCTCACTGCGCTCCAGCGCCTGCACTACGCGGACGATCTCGCCGACGCTGATGCGGCGCCGCTCGCGCGCAAGGCGATAGCCGCCGCGCGGACCCCGCACGCCCGTCAGGATCCCCGCCCGCACGAGCTGCTGCAGCACCGGCTCTAGATAGCGGCGCGGAATGCCCTGCCGGCCCGTGATCTCCGTCGATTGCACCGGGAGGGTGCCGGCATTGTAGGCGATGTCCAGCACGGCCTCGATCGCGAATAAAAGCTTCTTGCTGAGCCGCAGCACGGGGATCAGCGGCCCGTGGAGCCGAAGCCATGGGCGCCCCGTGCGCTCTCGGGGAGCGCCGCGACGGGCGTCCAGGCGATGCGCGAGACCGGCGCCAGGACGAGCTGCGCCACCCGCTCCCCGCGGGAGAGTGTCACCGGCGCGGTGCCGAGATTGGCGAGGATCACCCGGATCTCGCCGCGGTAATCCGCATCGATGGTGCCGGGGCTGTTGAGTACGGTGAGACCGTGCTTGAGCGCAAGGCCCGAGCGCGGCCGGATCTGCGCCTCGTAGCCCTCGGGCAGCGCCAGAGCGATGCCGGTCGGCACCGCCGCGCGCTCGCCGGGCTTCAGCGTGATCGGCGCCTCGAGCGCTGCCGCCAGATCCATGCCCGCCGCGCCGGCGCTCGCATAGCCCGGCAAGGGCATGCCCTCGCCGTTCCGCAGAATCGTCACCGCGACCGGCACTTCCGGGTGTCGCGCGGTCATTCCGCCGCTTCCTTGGTCGAGAAGAAATCCGCGATGCGGAGCGCCAGGCGGTCGGCAAGGTCGCGCTTGCTGAGCGGCGGCCAGTGCTCGACGCCCGCGGCATCGACGAGATGCACCGTGTTGCTGTCTCCGCCGAACGTGCCAGCGGAGGCCGAGACATCGTTCGCGAGGATCCAGTCGCAACCCTTCTTCTGGCGCTTCGCCTTGGCGTTCTCGATGAGCTTCTCGGTCTCGGCTGCGAAGCCCACGACGAGGCGCGGCCGACGGTTGCCGGCATGCGAGAGGGTCGAGAGGATGTCGGGGTTCTCGACCAGCGAGAGCGCGGGCGGCGCGCCTTTCTGCTTCTTGAGCTTCTGCGACGCCATCTCGACCCGCCAATCCGCTACCGCCGCGGCGCAGACCGCGATGTCCGCCGGCAACGCCGCTTCGCAGGCCGAGAGCATCTCGCGCGCGGTCACCACGTGGACCACGCGAACGCCGGGCGGATCGGGCTCGCGCGTGGGTCCCGCCACCAGAAGGGTCTCGGCGCCTTGGCGCGCGAGCGCCGCGGCGATTGCATGGCCTTGTTTACCCGAGGAATGATTGGCGATGTAGCGCACGGGATCGATGGGCTCGTGGGTGGGGCCGCTCGTCACCAGCGCGCGGCGGCCTTTGAGGCGCGCGCCCTCTAGGAAGAGCGCCTCGACTGCGGCGACGATCTCGAGCGGCTCCGCCATGCGGCCCAAACCGGTCTCGCCCTCGGCGAGCGCGCCCGCATTGGGTCCGATTTGATGCACCCCGCGCTCGCGCAAGACCGCGAGATTCGCTTGCGTCGCCGCATGCTGCCACATGCGCCAATTCATGGCGGGCGCAACGAGCACGGGTTTGTCGGTCGCAAGCAACGTCGCGGCGGCGAGATCGTCGGCGAGCCCGCCCGCCATCTTCGCCATCAAATCTGCGGTCGCCGGCGCCACCAGCACCAGGTCGGACTCCTGCGCCAGGCGCAAGTGCCCCATCTCGCTCTCTTGCGTGAGCGAGAAGAGGTCGGTGTGCACGGGATTGCCCGAGAGCGAAGCAGCGGCGAGCGGCGTGATCAACTGCTGCGCGCCCGCGGTCAGGATGCAGCGCACCGTGGCGCCTCGCTCGCGCAGCCGACGGATCAGGTCGAGACTCTTATAGGCGGCGATGCCGCCTGAAATGATCAGCAAAATTCGCCGGTTTTGGAGGGTCACCGGGACCTCCGGTCCTGAGCTTGATGGGCCACCCCTACCATAACGCAACCGCTATCGCCAGTAAGGCCACCGCGATGAGCCAGAGGGGGAGCGACATCAAAAAAGCCGCCTCGCGCCGCTCCTTGAGCGCGCCGATCGCCTCGTCATCGAGCGCCAGTCCCTGCTCCGCCAACAGCGACACCGCGCCCTCGAGGTTTCGCACCAGCGCGGGCAGGCGCTCCAGCAGCTCCGCCGCGTCCGTCGCCGCGTCGACGATCCGCGCCTCGAGGCCACGGTTCTCGCGCATCCAATTCTCGATCAGCGGGCGTGCGAGGGTCCACATGTTGACCGTCGGGTCGAGGCGGCGGCCGACGCCCTCGGCCACCAGCATGGTCTTCTGCAGCAGCAGGAGTTGCGGCTGGGTCTCCATCTCGAACTGCTCGGTGACCTCGAAGAGCTGAGCCAGGAGCCGCGCCAGCGAGATCTCGTGCAGCGGCCGCTCCAGAATGGGCTCGCCGATGGAGCGGCACGCCTGTGCGAAGGCCTCGATCGATTGGCGCCTGGGCACGTAGCCGGCGTCGAAATGCACTTCCGCCACCCGCCGGTAGTCGCCGGTGAGGAATCCCAGCAGCATGTCCGCTAGATAGAACCGCGTCCTGCGGTCGACCCGGCCCATGATGCCGAAGTCCACCGCGACAATCGCGCCATGCTCAGCGACGAAGAGGTTGCCGGGATGCAGGTCGGCATGGAAGAAGCCGTCGCGAAACACCTGCTTGAAGAAGGCGTTGGCGGCCTTCTCCAGGATCGCACGGGGCTCGTGACCCGCCGCGATCAAGCGCTCGCGCTCGTCGATCGGAATGCCGGCGACGCGCTCGGAGGTCAGTACCTGCTTGCCGGTGCGGCGCCAGTCGATTTCGGGCACGCGGAAATCCGGATCGCCCGCGAGGTTCTGCCGGAGTTCCGCGGCGGCCGCCGCCTCGAAGCGCAGATCCATCTCGAGCCGCACGGTCTCCGCGAAGGTGCTCACGACCGCTGTGGGTTTCAGGCGGCGAAGCGAAGGCTGCGTGCGCTCGACCAGGCCCGCGATCCAGAGAAAGAGGTCGAGATCCCTCGCGAAGGCACGCTTGATGCCGGGCCGCAGCACCTTGACCGCGACCGGCTGCCCTTCCGTGGTCACGGCGAGATGTACCTGGGCGATCGAGGCCGCCGCGACGGGCGTGTCGTCGAAGCTCTGGAACAGGCTCTCGACGGGCGCGCCCAGCTCCGCGGCGATGGTGGCGCGCGCTTCTGCCGCGGGGAAAGGTGGCAGGCGGTCGCGCAGCGCCGAGAGATCACCCGCGATCTCCTCGCCCACGACGTCCGCGCGCGTCGAGAGCGCCTGGCCGAGCTTGATGAAACTGGGTCCGAGCGCATGGAGCGCGGTGGCGAGACGCTCGCCCGGCCGCATCGGAACCGGCGAGCGCCGGCGCGCGAGCCGCGCCAGCGCCAGGATCGGCGCCATGCCGGCAACGCCTTCGAGCGGTGCGAGCGCGTCGTAGCGCGCGAGCGTCATCGCGATCTGGCTGAGCCGGGCGAGATTGCGGCCGGCGCGCAGGAGCCGCAGCATCCGATCAGAGCCGCCAGCCCGAATGCAGCGCCGCAATACCGCCAGAGAGGCTCCGCACCCTCACTTGCTCGAAGCCCGCGGCTTCCATGCGCCGCGCGAGCTCTGGCTGATCCGGGAACCGGCGGATGCTCTCGACCAGATACTGATAGGCCTCGCGGTCGCCGGTCACGACCGCGCCGATCCGGGGCAGCACATTGAAAGAATAGAGGTCGTAGAGCCGCGCGAGACCCGGCGTGCTCACCGGGCTGAACTCCAGGCAGAGAAACCGGCCGCCGGGCTTCAGCACGCGACGCATCTCTGCGAGCGCCCCTTCCATGCGCGTGACGTTCCGGAGCCCGAAGGCGATCGTGACGGCATCGACGCTGCGGCTTGCGACCGGGAGCGCCTCGGCATCGCCGCAGAGCCACGCGATCTCGTGGAGGCGCCCGCGGTCGATCGCGCGGTCGCGTCCAGTCTCGACCATCGCCTGGTTGACGTCACAGACGATCGCGGATGTCCCTGCTGCCGCGACGAACCGCTCGGCGATATCGCCGGTGCCGCCGGCGACGTCGAGCAGCACCTGGCCCGGGCGCGGATTGAGGCGCCGGATCATCTCTGCTTTCCAGAGCCGGTGAATGCCGCCGCTCATGAGATCGTTCATGAGGTCGTAGCGGGAGGCCACGGAGTCGAAGACCCGGCGCACCAGACGCGGCTTTTCCTCGATCGGCACGCTCTCGAAGCCGAAATCGGTCTCGCCGCTTGTCTCGGGGGTCGGCATGGCGGCACATTAGCGCCTCGTTCCCGAGAGCGCCACCGAGCCCCGTCCCGTAAGAGCCTGAGATGCCCGAGCTTCCCGAAGTCGAGACCGTCGTGCGAGGCCTCTCGGCCCGTATGGCTGGCCGCCGCGTCACCCGGCTCGATCTGCACCGCGGCGACCTCCGCTGGCCGATCCCGAAGGACCTGAAGCGCAAAACCGTGGGCCGCCGCATCGAGGCGGTGCGCCGCCGGGCGAAATATATCCTGATTGATCTGGACGATGGCGGCGTGCTGCTGCTGCATCTGGGCATGTCGGGCCGGCTCACACTGGTTAACGCCGACGACCAGACGCCCCCCGAGCCCCACGACCACGTGGTCTTCACCCTCGACGACGGCACCCGGATCCGCTTCAACGATCAGCGCCGCTTCGGCGTGCTGGATTATGTCCGCGCGAAAGGGCTGGAGAAACATTCGCTCCTCAGGGAGCTCGGGCCCGAACCGCTCGACCCCGCCTTCACCGGCGAGGTGCTCGCAGCCTCGCTCACGGGTAAGCGCACGCCCTTGAAGGCGGCGCTGCTCGACCAGCAAGTTGTGGCGGGACTCGGCAATATCTATGTCTCGGAAGTGCTTTACCGTGCCGGCCTTTCGCCGCGGAGGCTGGCGCGCACCGTCACGCTGGAGCGCGCGCGCCGGCTGGTGCAGGCGATCCGCGAGGTGCTGGAGCGGGCAATCGCCGCCGGTGGCTCGTCGCTTCGCAACTACGTGCAAGCCTCGGGCGAGCTGGGATATTTTCAGCACCAGTGGGCGGTCTATGGGCGCGAGGGCGAGCCGTGCCCGGGCTGCGACTGCGGCGGCGGCATCCGCCGTATCGTGCAGAGCAACCGCTCGACCTTCTATTGCGTGAAACGGCAGCGCTGACGATGCGGGCGATGCGACCGAGGACATGGATCGGAGCCGCCGCGCTATTGGCGGCCCTCTCCGGCACGGCCTTCGCGCAGGGCCGCGAGGATCCGTGGCCGCGCTGCCGGAATGCCAACCCCGACACCAGCATCGCCGGCTGCACCGTCATCATCGAGGCGCCCGGCGGCGCCGCGCGCGACCGCGCGCTCGCCTTCAACAACCGCGCCAATGCGCGTTTCCGCAAGGGCGACTACGATCACGCCATCGAGGACTACGACCAGGCGATCAAGCTCGATCCCAACGAACCCACCGCCTACGACGGCCGCGGCTCCGTCTACTACAGCAAGGGTCAATACGACCGCGCGACCCAAGATTATGAGCAGGCGATCAAGCTCGACGGCTCCGACGCCTTCGCCTTCGAGGGCCGCGGCAACGCCCGCACCGCGCTCGGTCAATATGACGGCGCCATCGCCGACTACGACCGCGCGATCAGCCTCGATGCCAACAATGCGACGCTCATCTACAACCGCGGCGTCGCCTACGAGCGCAGCGGCAAGCGCGACCGCGCGATCGACGATTACAGCCACGCGCTCAAGCTGCAGGCGAACAATGTCGACGCGCTGGTGAGCCGCGGCAAGACGCTGAGCGACATGGGGCAATACGACCGCGCAATCGACGATCTCGACCATGCGCTGAAGCTCGACGCGAGCAATGCCGGCGCGCTCTTCAGTCGCGGCTTTGCCTATTACGGCAAGGGTCAATACGACCGTGCGGCCGAGGATTTCAGCCAGGCGATCAAGCTCGACCCCAAGAACGCCGTGGCTTACCGCGACCGCGGCATCGCTTACCGCAACCAGAAGCTCTACGACCGCGCGATCGAGGACTTCAGCAAGGCGATCGAGCTCGAGCCTGGAAACATCGCAGCGATCAAGGACCGCGGCCTTACCTACCGCGACAAGGGCGACTACGACCGCGCCATCGCGGATTTCGGCGAACTCGTGAAAAAAAGCCCGGACGATGCCGCCGACGCCGCGCTCAACCTGGGCATCGCCTATTACGGCAAGGGCGACTACGACCATGCGATCGAGAACTTCGATCGCTCGATCAAGCTGGCGCCCGACCAGGCGCCGACCTACTACAACCGCGGCAACGCCTTTCTCGTGAAAGGGGATTACGACCGCGCCATCGCCGACTACGACCAGGCGATCAAGCTCAACCCGGCCGATGCCGACGCCTATGGGACGCGGGCCAACGCCCATCGCGCGCTCGGGCAATACGATCGCGCGGTCGGCGACTGGGACCAAGTGGTGCGGCTCCGGCCCGCCGACGCCGACGCACTCGGGAACCGCTGCCGCGACCGCGCCATCGTGGGCAAGCTCCAGGAGGCGGTCGCGGATTGCAATCAATCCCTGCAGCTCAAGCCCGGCATCGCCACCACGCTCGATGCCCGCGGCCTCGCCTATCTCAAGATGAAGCGCCTCGATCTCGCGATCGCCGATTACGACGCGGCCTTGAAGCTCTCGCCGCAACTCGCGAGCGCGCTCTATGGCCGCGGCGAGGCCAAGCGCATCAAGGGAGACGCCGCCGGCGCCGACGCCGACGTCATGGCGGCGAAGCGCATCGACCCCGGGATCCCCGGCGACTTCGCGCGCTTCGGCGCCCGCGATTTCTGATCCGCCGCTCGGCGTTGCGTCGGTCGAGGCCGAGCGCTACGCTTTGCGTATGCCGCGCCGCTCGACACTTCCCCTTGCGCTGCTGATCGCCGCCGTGATCGCCGCGGGACCCGCGCGCGCCCAGCAATTCGTGCCGGGCACCGAGGACGTGCCGCTGATGCGTGAGCTGGCGCCGGTCAAGGGCACCGACATCGTCTTCGACAAGCCCGAAGGCCGCATCATCGAAGCGAGCGCGCGCGGCAAGGTCACCAAAGCGGCGGTGCGCAGCTTCTATGGCTCGACATTGCCGCAGCTCGGCTGGAAGGCGTCGGGCGAATCCTGGACGCGCGAGACCGAGACGCTGCATCTCGATTTCTCGGGCCACGACGGTGATCTCTGGGTGACCTTCACCCTGCTGCCTAAATAAGGACTGGACCCATGGCGACGACGAACATCCTCGTGGAGACGCGCGGGCCCGTGGGCCTGATCACGCTGAACCGGCCGCAGGCGCTGAACGCGCTCTGCGACGCGCTGATCCGCGAGCTCGGGACCGCGCTTGACGCCTTCGAATCCAGCGACGGCATCGGCGCCGTCGTGATCACCGGCAGCGCCAAGGCCTTCGCCGCCGGCGCCGACATCAAGGAGATGGCGTCGCGCTCCTTCACCGACGTCTATCTCAACGATTTCATCACCGACGGCTGGGAGCGCATCACCACCTGCCGCAAGCCGATCATCGCGGCGGTCGCGGGCTTCGCGCTCGGGGGCGGCTGCGAGGTCGCCATGATGTGCGACACCATCATCGCCGCCGACACCGCGAAGTTCGGCCAGCCGGAGATCACGCTCGGCGTGATCCCGGGCTCCGGTGGGACGCAGCGCCTGACGCGCTTCGTGGGCAAGGCCAAGGCCATGGACATGGTCTTGACCGGCCGCATGATGGATGCGGCCGAGGCCGAGCGCAGCGGCCTTGTCTCGCGCGTGGTGCCGGTGGACCAGCTCGTCGAGGAAGCGGTTAAAATCGCGAGCAAGATCGCGGAGATGTCGCGGCCCTCTGTGCTCGCCGGGAAAGAGGCCGTCAACCGCGCCTTCGAGACGACGCTCGCCGAGGGCGTGCGCTTCGAGCGTCGGCTTTTTCATTCCCTCTTCGCCACCGAGGACCAGAAAGAGGGCATGGCCGCCTTCGTGGAGAAGCGCAAGCCGCGCTTCAAAAATCGCTGATTCTGCGGGCCTTGACGGGCTCCTCTCATCTAGCTATAGAGCGCCCTCTCCTTTCGCGCATTTGAGTGAATTTCCAAGGGCAAGAGGGCCATGGCCAACATCAAGTCGGCAAAAAAGCGCGCGCGTCAGACCGTGCGTCGCACGCAAGTCAACCACATGCGCCTCTCGCGCATCCGCAGCTCCGTCAGAAAAGTCGAGACCGCGATCGCCGCCGGCGACAAGGCCGCGGCACGCGCCGCCTTCGAGGCGGCACAGCCCGAATTGCACCGCGGCGTAACGAAAGGCGTGATGCACCGGAACACGGTGGCACGCAAACTCTCGCGTCTTTCCACGCGCATCAACGCGCTCTAACCCGATACTCATCCGAGATCGAAACCGCGCTCGCATCGAGCGCGGTTTTTTGTTGCGCGCTCGCGCGACAGTCGACGATGCACAAACGTCACGCTTACAAAAATCCGTCACATCCGTTGCAGACTCATATTGCCTTCCGCGACGACGCTTCGCTAAAGTGCTCGACCTGCGAGTGCGGAGACGGAGAAAATTTTTGAGCAATGTGAAAAACAGCCGCGCTCGTGTTAGCTGACAACAGTTTAGTAGCCGAAAAATAACCAACGCCTGAAGTCGTCGCGGGAACCGAGCATCTAACGAGTTGTGATGCGAGGAGTGGGGGCCGGGAAAGCGATTTCTCGGCGCAGCGGGTACTGTATTGTCGTCGCCGGAGCGTGGGGAGGCGAGGTTTGGGGGAACCGATCCGCACTTTCATTTCGCCGATGCACGCCGAGCGCGCGCCGCTCTGCTCGGAAGACCGTCACGGCCCTGGGGAGCGAATGGGATGGCGGATATGAAGGGTGTGACCCCCGAGCTGCAGAGCCAATGGGCGCGCGTTCGCGGTCGCTTGCGCGACGAGGTGGGCGACGCGCAGTACCGAAGCTGGCTCAAGTCCATGACGCTTGCGGAGTTCAGCGCCGGCCGGGTGCGGATCGCGTTGCCGACGAAGTTCCTGCGCGACTGGGTGGCGACGCACTATGCGGGCCAGATCCGCACGCTCTGGGCGGGCGAGAATAGCAACGTCGTCGGCGTCGACATGGTGGTGAGCGTGAACGGCGAGGCGCGCGCCGAGCCGGAGCCGCTGCCCCCGGCGCCCGCGCAGAAGAACGGCCGCGCCGGCGACATCGAGATCGAGCGCGTCGCGATCGGCGCGCCGCTCGATCCGCGCTTCACCTTCGATAATTTCATCGTGGGCAAGCCCAACGAGTTCGCGCACGCCGCAGCGCGGCGGGTCGCCGAATGCTGCGTCAGCGAGGCACCGAGCGTGCCCTTCAACCCGCTCTACCTCTACGGCGGCGTTGGCCTCGGCAAGACGCACCTCATGCATGCGATTGCCTGGCACATCCGCACGCAGAACCCGCGGCGGAAGGTGATCTACATGTCGGCCGAGAAGTTCATGTACCAATTCGTACGCGCGGTGCGGTTCAAGGACACCGTCGCCTTCAAGGAGCAGTTTCGCTCGGTCGATGCGCTGATGATCGACGACGTACAATTCATTGGCGGGAAGGATTCTACTCAAGAAGAGTTCTTCCACACATTCAACGCGCTGGTCGACCAGAACCGCCAGATCATCATCTCCGCCGACAAATCGCCCTCAGACCTCGAGGGCCTCGAGGAGCGCATGCGCTCGCGGCTCGGCTGGGGACTGGTGGCAGACATCCACCCGACCACCTACGAGCTGCGCCTCGGCATCCTCGAGGCAAAGGCCGAGAAGCTCGGCGGCCAGATCCCGCCCAAAGTGCTGGAGTTCCTGGCGCATAAGATCACCTCGAACGTCCGCGAGCTCGAGGGCGCCTTGAACCGGATCACCGCCCACGCAACACTGGTGGGGCGCGCGATCGACATCGAGATGGCGCAAGAGGTGCTCCACGATCTCCTGCGCGCGAACGACCGCCGCGTCTCGATCGACGAGATCCAGAAGCGGGTCGCGGAGCACTACAATATCCGGCTCGCCGACATGCACTCGGCCCGGCGCGCCCGCGCCGTGGCGCGGCCCCGCCAGGTCGCCATGTGGCTCTGCAAGCAGCTGACCCCGCGCTCGCTCCCGGAGATCGGCCGCAAGTTCGGCGGCCGCGACCACACCACGGTCATGCACGCCGTCCGCAAGATCGACGAGCTCCGCGCCGGCGACCGCGGCATGGCCGAGGACATCGAGCTGCTCCGGCGCATGCTGGAGACGTGAGGGACGGCACCTTGCTCGAGCTCCGTCCCAACTGCGAGTGCTGCAACCGCGATCTGCCGCCGCAGTCGACCGAGGCGATGATCTGCACCTATGAGTGCACCTTCTGCCGGGGCTGCACCGACACGGTCCTTAAGGGCCGCTGCCCCAACTGCGGCGGCGAGCTGGTGCGCCGCCCGATCCGCCCGGCGGCACGGCTCGCGAAGCACCCCGCGAGCACTCAGCGCGTCCTGAAGCCGCATTCAGGCTGCGCTCCGCGCTCCTAGGGCGGCTTCTCCAACCCGAGTCGAAGGCGGTTTTCCGCGGGTTTTCCGCGAGCACGGAATCAACCCTGGGGCGCCCTCGGGGCCATCCCGCAAACCCTTGGAATCGCGAGCGGTTTGAGGTCGATCCGAGGCGTGAAAAGTCTCGGTGAATCACGGGTTTCTGCTATAATTCGCGACCGTTCGGTGGGGCCGATTTCGGCGCCGGGCGGGGGCGCCTCAGGGGGCGTCTTTTCATGCCGAGGGACAGCTCGGACAACCGAAAAAAGCAAGGCCAGCCATCCGCCATGAAGCTAACCATCGAACGGGCCCAGCTCTTGCGCACCTTGGGGCATGTGCAGAGTGTGGTCGAGCGTCGCAACACCATCGCGATCCTCTCGAACGTGCTGCTGAAGGCGAGCGACGGTAAGCTCGCGCTCTCCGCCACCGACATGGATCTCGAGATCGCCGGCAGCGCGGGCGCCAGTGTGGCGAACACCGGGACGACCACGGCACCCGCGCACACGCTCTACGACATCGTGCGCAAGCTCCCGGAGGGCGCCCAGGTCGAGGTCACCGCGAGCGGCGACAAAGGATCGATGACCGTGCGCGCGGGCCGCTCGGTGTTCTCGCTCGCGTGCCTGCCGCCCGAGGATTATCCGCTGATGGCGAGCGGCGACCTGCCCTACGCCTTCACCCTGGCGGCGGCTGACCTCAAGCGGCTCATCGATCGCACGCGCTTTGCGATCTCGACCGAGGAGACCCGTTATTACCTGAACGGCATCTATCTCCATGCCGCCAAGACCGAGGGGGTCTCGTTATTGAGGGCGGTGGCGACCGACGGTCATCGCCTCGCGCGCATGGAGTTGCCGCTTCCCGAGGGCGCCTCGGGGATGCCGGGCGTCATTGTGCCGCGCAAATGCGTGATGGAGCTCCGGAAGCTCCTCGACGAGGTAACCGAGGATGTCACCGTCTCGCTCTCCGAGACCAAGATCCGCTTCGTGCTCGGCGACACCGTGCTCACCTCCAAGCTGATCGACGGCACCTTCCCGGACTACGACCGGGTGATCCCGACGGGGAACGACAAGATCATGGAGGTGGTCTGCAAGGATTTCGCGGCCGCCGTCGACCGCGTCTCCACCATCTCCACCGAGAAGAGCCGCGCGGTGAAGCTGAGCCTCGAGCGCGGCAGCCTGACACTCTCGGCGACGAGCCCGGAGAATGGCACCGCGAGCGAGGAAATCGAGGCGCGCTATACGGCCTCGCCGATCGAGATCGGCTTCAACTCGCGCTACCTCCTCGACATCGCCCAGCAGATCGAGGGTGAGGGTGCGCGGTTCGCAATCGCGGACGCGGCCTCGCCGACCCTCGTGCGCGACAGCACCGACACCAGCGCGCTTTACGTGCTGATGCCGATGCGCGTCTGACCCCGAGACCCGCGTTTCCATAGGAAGGCCCGGCGTGAGAGGCGATCACGGCATATTGGCACTGCCACGGAGGGCGCATGACGCGCCGCCCCGCGGCACCGTTGCCGTGCGCCGTCTGACGCTCACGGATTTCCGCGGCTATGCCTTGGCCCGGCTCCAGGTGACGGCGGCGCCGGTGGCGCTCTTCGGCGCGAACGGCGCGGGCAAGACCAATCTCCTGGAGGCGCTCTCGTTCCTGGCGCCAGGCCGCGGCCTCCGCCGCGCAAAGCTCGGCGAGATCGACCGGCGGCAGCGCACGCCTGACGGCGCGCTCGGCGATCCCGCGGGCGGCGCCTGGGCGATCCATGCGAGCCTGGAGACGCCCGTCGGCACGCTGGAGGTGGGCACGGGCCGCGAGGCGGTGGATACCAGCGAGCGGCGCCTCCTCCTCATCGACGGCGAGACCACCAAGAGCCAGGCATCGCTCGCGCGGCATCTGGGCGTGGTCTGGCTCACGCCGGCGATGGATCGGCTCTTCGTCGAGGGCGGCTCGGCGCGACGGCGGTTTCTCGACCGCCTCGTCTACGGCTTCGATGCCGAGCATGCCCAGCGGGTCTCGTCCTATGAGCAGGCGATGCGCGAGCGCGCCCGGCTCTTGCGCGACGGCCCCATGGATCATAGTTGGCTCGCCGCCCTCGAGGAGACCATGGCCGAGACGGGGATCGCGATCGCGGCGGCACGGCGCGAGACCGTGACTCGTCTCGACCAGGCGTCGGCCGAGGCGATCGGGCCTTTCCCGGCGGCGCGGCTCTCGCTCACGGGCGAGATCGAGGCCCTGCTGGAGCGCCTGCCGGCGCTCGGCGCTGAGGACGAATTGCGCGCGCGGCTCAAGGAGTTGCGGGGCTTGGATCGGGAGGCCGGCGTCACCACATTAGGACCACACCGCAGCGATCTCGGCGTGCGCCACGCCGTCACCGGCATGCCGGCGGCCGAGGGCTCGACCGGCGAGCAGAAGGCGCTCCTGATCTCGATCGTGCTGGCTCACGCGCGCCTCCAGGCCACGCTGAAGGATCGCGCGCCCTTGCTCCTGCTCGACGAGGTAGCGGCGCATCTCGACCCCGCCCGCCGGGCGGCGCTCTTCGGCGAGATCCTGCGCTTGGGCGCGCAGGCCTGGCTCACCGGCACCGATGGCGCGCTCTTCGCGGAGCTCCGGGGCCGAGCGCAATTCTTTTCCGTCGCCGATGCGGCACTCGCACCGGCGTGATGATCGCAAATGGGATCTATTGAGAGATGACTGACGTACCGGCCACGGGAAACGGCCACGGCGAGGAGTACACCGCCGATTCCATCAAGGTGCTGCGCGGGCTCGACGCCGTGCGCAAGCGGCCGGGCATGTATATCGGCGACACCGATGACGGCTCGGGCCTCCATCACATGGTCTACGAGGTCGTCGACAACTCGATCGACGAGGCGCTGGCGGGGTTCTGTGACACCATCACGGTGACCCTGAACGGTGACGGCTCGGCCACCGTCACCGACAACGGCCGCGGCATCCCCGTCGACATCCACCACGAGGAAGGCGTCTCGGCGGCCGAGGTCATCATGACCCAGCTGCACGCCGGCGGAAAATTCGACCAGAACGCATACAAGGTCTCGGGCGGGCTCCACGGTGTGGGCGTCTCCGTGGTGAACGCGCTCTCCGAGCGGCTTGACCTCCGCGTCTTCCGCGACGGGCATGAGCACTTCATGCGCTTCAAGGATGGCGAGCCCGAGGCGCCGCTGGCGCTGACAGGCCCCGCGCCACGCCTCGAGGGCAATGGCAAGGCCGGCACCAAGACCGGGACCGAGATCACGTTCCTGCCGAGCAAGCGCACCTTCACCAAGACCGAGTTCGATTTCGCGACTCTCGAGCATCGGCTCCGCGAGCTCGCCTTCCTCAATTCCGGTGTCACGCTGACGCTGACGGACGCGCGCGGCGTCGAGCCCAAATCCGTCACCATGCACTACGAGGGCGGCCTCGAGGCCTTCGTCAAATACCTCGACCGGTCAAAGCAAGGGCTCCACGGCGCGCCGATCGCGGTGCTGGGCGAGCGCGAGGGCATCACGGTCGAAGTCTCGATGGAGTGGACCGACAGCTACCACGAGACCATGCTCTGCTTCACCAACAACATCCCGCAGC
This sequence comes from Allostellaceae bacterium, assembly GCA_035280245.1. Classification (GTDB taxonomy): domain Bacteria; phylum Pseudomonadota; class Alphaproteobacteria; order ATCC43930; family CGMCC-115725; genus DASZHJ01. Next base: position 1,676 of record DATEGF010000295.1, on the reverse strand, counting down.
GGGACGGCGGCACGCACTTGGCGGGCTTCCGCGCGGCGCTCACGCGGTCCATCAACAACTACGCGGTCGCGGGCGGTGTTGCGAAGAAGGACAAGGTGGCGCTGGTCGGCGAGGACATGCGCGAGGGCTTGACCTGCATCCTCTCGGTCAAGGTGCCCGACCCCAAATTCTCCTCGCAGACCAAGGAGAAGCTGGTCTCGTCCGAAGTCCGGCCCGTGGTCGAGAGCATCGTCGGCGACAAGCTCCAACAATGGTTCGAGGAGCACCCCGCCGAGGCGCGCAAGATCGTGGGCAAGGTGGTCGAGGCCGCGATCGCCCGCGAAGCCGCGCGCAAGGCTCGCGACCTGACGCGGCGCAAGGGCGCGCTCGACCTCGCGAGCCTCCCCGGCAAACTCGCGGACTGCCAGGAGCGCGACCCCGCGCAATCCGAGCTCTTCATCGTCGAGGGCGACAGCGCCGGGGGCTCGGCCAAACAAGGCCGCAATCGGCGCTTCCAGGCGATCCTCCCGTTGAAGGGCAAGATCCTCAACGTCGAGCGCGCGCGCTTCGACAAGATGCTGGGCTCGGCGGAGATCGGCACCTTGATCGCGGCGCTCGGCACCGGCATCGGGATCGAGGACTTCTCCGTCGAGAAGGCGCGCTACCACCGCATCATCATCATGACGGACGCCGATGTGGACGGAAGCCACATCCGCACGCTGCTGCTCACGTTCTTCTTCCGGCAGATGCGGCCGGTGATCGAGAAGGGCTATCTCTATATCGCCCAGCCGCCCCTCTATCAGGTGAAGCGCGGCTCAGGCAAAGCCGTCTACCTCAAGGACGACGCGGCGCTCGAGGAGTACCGGATCAGCGCCGGCCTCAAGGACGCGGTCTTCATCCAGCACAACGGCGTGCAGCGCGGCGGCAACGACCTCCGCGACCTCATTGACCGCGCCCGCCTCTATCGCCACTGGCTCGAGCCCATGGCGAGGAAGGCCGGGAGCCTGCAGGTGGTGGAGCAGGCGGCGATCGCGGGCGCGCTCACGCCGCGGCTCCTCAACGAGGCCGAGAACGCGCAGGTCGCCGCGAAATACGTCGCGACCCGCCTCGACATGTTCGCACCCGAGAACGAGAAGGGCTGGCGCGGCGAGGCGCGCGGCGGCAACGGTTTCGTGTTCCTGCGCACGCGGCTCGGCGTCACCGAGCGCCATCCGCTCGATGCCGACCTGATCAAGAGCGCCGAATCCCGCCGCCTCGACGAGCGCGCGCCGGAGCTCCAGGAGACCTACGCCAAGCCCGGCAAGCTCGTCGCCAAGGAGAAGGAATTCCCGGTCTCCGGCCCGACCGCACTGGTCGAGGCCGTGATGGAATTGGGCCCCAAGAAGGGCGAGATCCAGCGCTACAAGGGCCTCGGCGAGATGAACCCGGAGCAGCTTTGGGAGACCACGCTCAATCCCGACGTGCGCACCCTCCTCCAGGTCAAGGTCGCTCACGAGGACTCCGCCGCCGAGATGTTCTCGACCCTGATGGGTGACGTCGTCGAGCCTCGCCGCGAATTCATCCAGGAAAACGCCCTCAACGTCGTGAACCTCGACGTGTAGGTCGGTGCGTCCTTCGACTCGCGCCTTCGGCGCGGCTCAGGATGAGGAATCCGAGTTTGAACCGCACTCAATCCCCTTCATCCTGAGCCGCCCGCG
>DATEGF010000294.1:0-2440 GCA_035280245.1 Allostellaceae bacterium | reverse complement strand
GATTAGTGGCACGCAGCGTTGCTTCCGGATCAACATCGAGATGACGGGCAAGGTTGACCACCGCGAACAGGAGGTCGCCAACCTCGGCACCGGCGGTGGCACGATTGCCGGCAGCGAGCTCGGTCTCGATCTCGTCCGCCTCCTCGCGGATCTTGGCGAGCACCGCGCGCGGGTCGTTCCAATCGAAGCCGACCTCGCCGGCCTTGGCCTGCAGTTTGAGCGCGCGGGTGAGGGCAGGGAGCGCGACCGCAATGCCGGCGAGGGTGCTTGCGGTTTCAGTGCCGCTGAGCCCATTGTCCTTTTGCGCTCGCTCCGCCCGTTTGATGCGCTCCCACAAGCCCTCGACCGCCTTCGGCGTGAGACCTCGCGCCTCGCCGAACACGTGAGGATGACGGCGCACGAGCTTTTCGGTGAGGCTCTCGACGACGTCGGCAAAGTCGAAGGCCCCTTGCTCTTGCGCCATGCGGGCATGGAAGACGACCTGAAGCAGGAGGTCGCCCAATTCATCGCGCAGGTCATCGAGGTCGCCCCGCGCAATGGCGTCGGCGACCTCGTATGCCTCCTCGATGGTGTAAGGGGCGATGGTGCCAAAGGTCTGCTCGAGATCCCACGGACAGCCGGTGCCGGGCGTGCGCAGCGCCGCCATGATTTCGAGCAGCCGGGCGATATCGCGGGAAGGGGTCATCGCAAGATCGACGACGGAGGGCACAAGGACAGCGGACCATACAATGCTCGCCGCTCGCTGTCCCGCATCCTCCGTCATCTGCCCTCAAGCGTCGCCGGCCGGGCCAAGGCCCGGCCGGAGCGCCAGAGCGGCGGCGTTTCTTCTAGTGGCCAGATCGCTCGGCCTCGCGGCTCGCCTCGAACAGGAACCAACAGCGCTTTTCGGCTTCGTCAATGAAATTCTCCAAAAGGCTGGCGGTCGCCACGTCCTCGTGCTTGTCGGCAACCTCGTGGGCCGCGCGCATGTGGTGGATCTGCGCCTTATTGTCGTTCATGAGCTCCAGCAACATATCGATGGCGGCAACGTAGTTCTTGTCGTTGTCCTTGATCCGCTGCAGCTTCGCGATATGCCCGATCGAGCGGATCGTGGTGCCGCCGACCTTGCGTGCGCGCTCGGCCAAAGTATCGATACTCCCTGCGAGCTGATCGCCTTGCTCATCGAGCAGGAGGTGGTAGTCGCGGAAATGCGGGCCGCTGACGTGCCAGTGGAAGTTCTTGGTCTTCACGTAGAGCGCAAACGTGTCCGCGATCAGCGCATTCAGCGCGGCCGATATTTCGCGCACGCCTTCGGCTGGCAGGTCAGTCGGGGTATCGAGCCGAGCCGGAGCAGTGCGGGGTTCAAGCTTTCTCACCTTAGTGGTCACGGGGTTACCTCGTGCTTGGAGGGACATGAAAAAGAGGGACACGAAAAGAAACGCGGAAGGGGCGACCTGGTATCCGCTCAAACCTAGATAGTCGTCAAACGGTGGCGTGCCGCTGCGGGATTCGCATAAGAGATATTATGGAACATCAGGCCGCTGGTTGAACATCACGCAGCAAATGCCTGATCGGGCGGAAAAATCGGTCAACTGCAGGCGAGTGCGTCGTCCGGCATCTCGATCCTCAGTCCGTCGAAGGCGGGCTCCACGTGGGGCGGCAGCTTGCTGCGCAGTTCGTCGTAATCGAGATCGGAATGGAGGTTGGTCAGGATCGCGCGGCCGGGCTTGATCCGTGCGATCCACGCGAGCGCGTCGTCGACACTAAAATGGCTCGGATGCGGCCGGTAGCGCAGCGCGTCCACGATCCAGACCTCGGTCCCGGCAAGCGCCGCGATACTGGCCTCGGGCAAGCCGCTGAGGTCGCAGGAATAGGCGAGCCCCCCGAAGCGGAATCCCAAGGAGGGGATATCGCCATGCTCCTGCAGGACCGGCAGCGCCGCGATCGGACCGCCCTCCCCGTCGATGGTGATGCATCGGCCCGGCGCCAACCGGTGCTCGGTCACGATCGGCGGGTATTCACTGCCGGGCGGCGCCTCGAAGCAATAGCCGAAGCGGGCGCGCAGCACCTTCGAAGTACCTTCGTCGAGATAGACGTCGACCCGCCGCCGACGACGGATGAAGAGCGCGCGCAGGTCGTCAATGCCATGGGTGTGGTCCGCGTGCTCGTGGGTGAAGAGCACCGCGTCGAGCCAGTCCACCTCGGCATCGAGAAGCTGCTCGCGCAGATCCGGCGAGGTGTCGACCAGGACCCGGGTGACGCCAGCCCCGTTGCGCCGTTCCACCAGGAGCGACGTCCGCCGGCGGCGGTTTCTGGGGTTGCTCGGATCGCACGCCCCCCAGCCCAGCGCGGGGCGCGGAACGCCGCCCGAGGAACCGGAGCCGAGGATCGTGAAGCTCGCCGTCATGCCGTACGCCGTCAAGCTCGCGCAGACTGGGTCAGCTTGTCTGCGCCGGCCGCC
>DATEGF010000293.1:0-3836 GCA_035280245.1 Allostellaceae bacterium | reverse complement strand
GACGGCGGCGCGGCGTGCGCTGAGCGCGATCGGGATCGAGATCCGCGGTCAGAAGTCGCATGCCGCGTTCTCCACCATCCAGCGCACCAGCGCCGGGAACTCGATGCCGACGTGCCTGGCGATGTCCGGGACCAGCGAGGTCGGCGTCATGCCCGGCTGCGTGTTGATCTCGAGCAGCACCATGCGGCCGGGCTCGCCTTTGGTGTCGTCGTAGCGCAGATCGGCGCGGCTCACCCCCCGGCAGTCCAGCGCCCGATGCGCGCGCACGGCGATGTCCAGCGCCTGCTCGTAGGCTTTCTTGTGGATCGGCGCCGGCATCAAATGATCCGAGCCGCCGAGCTCGTACTTCGAGGTATAGTCGTAGAAGGTGCCGTGCGGCCGGATCTCGAGCGCGCCCAACGCGCGATCGCCCATGACCGCCACGGTGATCTCGCGGCCCGGGACGAAACGCTCCACCAGCGCCTCATCATAGGCCCATTGTCCCGCCTCGACCGACCAGGAGTTGTCGTTGGGGCGCACGATGCGCACGCCGACGCTCGAGCCCTCGTTGGGCGGCTTCACCACGAAGGGGCGCGGCACCGGATCACCTTGGGTGAGCGCCGCCTTCGGCACGACGCGGCCTTCCGGCACCGGCAGGCCCGCCGCCGCGAACACGGCCTTCGCCATCGGCTTGTCCATGGCGACGGCCGAGGCGAGCACGCCCGAATGCGTATAGGGGATGCGCAAGAACTCCAGTACGCCCTGAACGGTGCCGTCCTCGCCGCCGCGGCCGTGCAGCGCGTTGAACACGACGTCGGGACGCGGCTTCAGCAGTTTCAGGAGCTTGTCGAGATCGCGCGGGACGTCGATCGCGCTCACGTCGAAGCCCTCGGCCTTGAGCGCCTTGCTGCATTCCTTGCCGCTCGAGAGCGAGACCTCGCGCTCGGCCGACCAACCACCCATGAGCACGGCGACGCGGGTCACGGCGTCACCTCCTTTAGGCGCGCCGCTGGCCGGCCGATGCGACGGATCTCCCACTCGAGCGTCACGTCGAATTTCTCGAACACCCGGCGGCGGACATCTTCGCCAAGCCCCTCGATGTCCGCCGCCGTGGCCGTCCCCGCGTTGATGAGGAAGTTCGTGTGCTTCTCCGAGACCATGGCACCGCCGCGCGTGAGGCCGCGGCAGCCCGCGCGATCGATCAGCTCCCAGGCCTTGTGACCCGCAGGATTGGCGAAGGTCGAGCCCCCCGTGCGCGCGCGGATCGGCTGACTCGCCTCGCGCTCGGACTGGATCTGCGCCATGCGCTGTTGGATCGCATCGCGATCGGCCTCGACGCCGCGCACGGTGGCGCCGAGGAAGATCCAATCCTCGGGCACGCCGCAATGGCGATAGGAGAGACCCATCTCGGCGAGGCTCAGCTCGTGGCGTGCGCCGGTGTTGTCGAGCGCGGTCGCGCTCTCGAGCACGTCCTTGATCTCGCGGCCGTAGGCGCCGGCATTCATGCGGAGCGCGCCACCGATCGTCCCGGGAATGCCGGAGAGAAATTCCAAACCACCAACGCCCGCGGTCCGGCATGCGATCGCGACGTTGAGGTCGAGCACGGCCGCGCCCGCGCTCACCTTGGCCCCGCTGACCTCGATTGCCGTGAAGCCGCGGCCGAGGCGCACCACCACGCCGTCGACGCCACCATCGCGTACCAGGAGATTGGAGGCGACGCCGATCACGGTGACCGGCACGTCCGGCGGCCGCTTCGCCAGGAACTCGGCGAGATCGTCAGCGTCAGCCGGTCGGAAGAGAACTTCAGCCGCGCCACCGACGCGGAACCACGTCACCGGCGCCAGCGACGCATCGGCGGTGAGGCGGCCGCGCACGGGCGGCAGCCGGTCGATGAGATGCTGGGTTTGGCGCGCGGTCATCATGCCGCCGTCCCCGATTGGGTCATCGCGAAGAGCCGATTGAGCTCCGCGGGCAAGGCCTGCGCCCAATGGGTGATCGAGCCCGCGCCGAGGCAGACAACGTAGTCGCCGGCCTTGACCAAGCTCTGCACGAGCGGCGCGAGTTCCTTCGGTCCCTCGAGTGCGAGCACCGAGCGGTGGCCACGGCCGCGCAACCCCGCAACCAGCGCGTCGCGGTCGATGCCGGCGATCGGTGTCTCGCCGGCGGGATAGATATCCGCCACGACGACCACGTCCGCGTCGTTGAAGCAGGTGCAGAAGCCTTCGAAGAGATTGGCGACGCGGGTGTAGCGATGCGGCTGCACCACCGCGATCACGCTGCCGGCCGCGGCCGCTCGAGCCGCCTTGAGCACCGCCACGATCTCCACCGGATGATGCCCGTAGTCGTCGATCACCGTGACGCCGCGCGCCTCGCCGGTCTTGGTGAAGCGCCGCTTGACGCCCTTGAAGCTTTGCAGCGCCGTGCGCACGACCGTGTCGGGCAGACCCATCTCCTCGGCGACCGCGATCACCGCCAGCGAGTTCTGCACATTGTGCTGCCCGAGCATCGGGAGCCTGAGACCGTCAATGCTGCGGCTGGTCTCGGCGTGCCGGTCGGTGATCACCACGTCGAAACGGGCACCTTCGCGACCGATGTCGACGTTGACGGCGCGCACGTCCGCCTGCGGTGACAAGCCGTAGGTCACCACGCGCCGCTCCGCGAGTCTGGGTATCAGGCCCTGCACCACCGGATGGTCGACGCAGAGCGTGGCGAAGCCGTAGAACGGGATGTTCGCGACGAAGCTCTCGAAGGCGTGCTGCTCCGCCTCGAAGGTGCCGTAGAAATCGAGATGCTCGGGATCGATGTTGGTGACGACCACGATGGTCGCCGGCAGCTTCACGAAGGTGCCGTCGCTCTCGTCGGCCTCGACCACCATCCAGTCGCCGGCCCCGAGCCGCGCATTAGTGCCGTAGGCGTTGATGATGCCGCCGTTGATCACGGTGGGATCGAGCTGCGCCGCGTCGAGGAGCGCGCCGATCATCGAGGTGGTCGTGGTCTTGCCGTGGGTGCCGCCGACCGCGATCGACCACTTGAGGCGCATGAGCTCACCCAGCATCTCGGCGCGGCGCACCACGGGAAGCAGCCGCGCACGCGCCGCCACCACCTCGGGATTGTCGGGCTTCACCGCCGAGGAGATCACCACGACCTGGGCGTCGCCGATGTTCTCGGGCTTGTGGCCGATCGCGACGGAGATGCCGAGCTCCTGCAGCCGATGCACGTTGGCACCGTCGACGAGGTCGCTGCCCTGCACGGCATAACCGAGGTTGTGCAGGATCTCGGCGATGCCGCTCATGCCGATGCCGCCGATGCCGACGAAGTGCAGCTTGCCGATATGAAGGGGCAGCGCCTTCATGCCGCAGCCTCCGCAACGGCGTCGCCCGCGGTCGCCAATACCAGATCTGCCAGACGCTCCGCCGCGTCCGGCCGGCCGAGCCCATGCGCGACGCGCGACGCCGTCGAGAGCGTCTGGGGGTCACCCATGAGCGTCGCGAGACGTTGAGCGAGCGCCTCTGCAGTGAAAGCGGTCTCGGCCATCACCCAGGCGGCGCCCACGGATTCGAGCGCGCGAGCATTGGCGCTCTGGTGATCGTCCGCGGCGTAGCGGTAGGGCACGAGGATCGCGGGCCGACCCATCACCGTGAGCTCCGCCACGGTGGAGGCGCCGGAGCGCGCGATCACCAGCTGCGCCCGCGCGAGCCGGCTGGGGACGTCGTCGAAGAAAGACCGGATCTCCGCGGTGATCCCGCTGGCGGCATACGCAGCGCGCACGGCATCGAGATCCTCCGGCCGCGCTTGCTGTGTGAGCCGGATCCGCTGCCGCAATGGTCCGGCCAGTCGCGCAAGCGCCTCCGGCACCA
>DATEGF010000292.1:0-4922 GCA_035280245.1 Allostellaceae bacterium | reverse complement strand
ATGCAGAACAGTCTCAGTCTGACCCACGAGGAATGTGAGCGAGCGCGGATCGCGCGCGACCCCCTTTATGACGGCCGCTTCTTCATCGGCGTGCGGACGACGCGCATCTATTGTCGCCCCGTCTGCCCTGCGCGGCCCGCGAAAGCGCAGAATGTCCGCTTCTACCCGAGCGCCGCCGCCGCCGAGGCCGCGGGCTTCCGCCCGTGCCTGCGCTGCCGGCCGGAGACCGCGCCCTTCTCGCCGGCCTGGAAAGGCTCTCTTGCGACCGTCGAACGCGCGGTACGCCTGATCGAGCAAGGGGCTCTCGACGATAGCGACGTGGAGACGCTGGCGGCCCGCCTCGGCGTGGGCGGACGCCATCTCGCACGGCTCTTCCGCAAGCATCTGGGCGCGAGCCCGTTGCAAGTGGCACAGACAGTACGCGTCCAGCGCGCCAAGCGGCTCCTGGACAACACGGACCTGGCGATGTCGGAGATCGCCTTCCGCGCTGGCTTCGCGAGCCTCCGGCGCTTCAACGCAGTCTTCGCCGAGGTCTACCGGCGGGCACCCACTGAGATCCGCCGCAGGAGCAGCAACGCTCTCCTGCACGTCCTCGGCAACGCCGAGAGCGCGGTTCTGCGGCAGCTCTAGCCCGCCGCTTCTAGAAGCTCAGCGATCACGCGGCAGTATCTGGGTCCACCATCCTCAGGATTACCGGCCAGTAGTTTCGACCGAAGCCGCGGGCGCTCGCGGCATCGAGGCGACGCTGCGCTACCTCGGCGCCTTCGGCCGCGATGCCGGCATCGCGTGCGAGCTCGAGGGCGTAGGCCAGATCCTTGCGCGCGTAGTCCGTGCCGAAGGCGTCCTCCGGGAAATGGCGTGGTAGCATCGCCTTCATTCCGTGGTTGCGGAGCGCGAAGCTGTCGGACGAGCCCTTCGAAAGCGTCTCCAGCAGCAATCGCTCATCGACGCCGGAGCGCCGGCCGATCGCGATCGCCTCGGCAAGTGCCGAGCCGATCTCGAACAGCATCATGTTGTTGAGGAGCTTCACCACCTGCCCGCAGCCGACGGGACCGCAGAGCGTGACTTCGCTGCCCATGCAGGCGAGGAGCGGCTGGATGCGGTCGAACAATTCCGGCGCGGCGCCGACCATGATGCTGAGCGTGCCCTTCTGCGCGGCCTCACGCGTGCGCGCGACGGGCGCATCCGCATAGGCGATGCCGGCGGCCTCGCAACGGGCGGCGACTTCTCGGGTGAGGCGAACCGGCGCGGTGCTGCAGTCGACGACCTTTGTGACCCGCCGTCGCGCGCTGCCGATGATCGTGGCGCAGACTGCCTCGACCTCTTTACCGCCTGGCAACGAGAGGAAGATGACGTCCGCCGTAGCCGCGACTTCCTCGATCGAGCCACAGCCCTTGACGCCCGCCGCGGCAAGGCGGTCGAGCGGTGCTTTGCGCAAGTCGGTCGCGCAGACGGGACGCCCGCTCTTGCGCGCAAGGTTCTCGCACATGGGCTCGCCCATCACGCCGAGACCGATGAAGCCCAACGTCTCTATGGCCGTCATGGCGATGTCCTCTCGAAATCAGGATTGCGCGCGGATGCGCTCCAGCACCGGCAGAATATACCGGCGGAACTGCTCGGGGTTCTCGCTCATGGGGAAGTGGCCGAGCTCATTCATCACCACGACCTCGGCGCCAGGGATCTGCGCCGCCGTGCGCTGCGTATCCTCGGGGCTGCAGGAGTAATCGTACTCGCCCGTGAGCAGATAGAGCGGGCAGGCCTTCGTATCGATTGTACCGACCTTGCCGCGGAGATCGCCGTCTACGCGATAGAAATGCAGATCGCCCTTGAACACGCCAGGACCGCCCTGCATGTACATCCAGAGCGTCTCCCACCGAGCGACGGCAGGACTTTGCGGCGCCAGCAGGCCCGAGACCAAACCGGCGCAGACCTCGCCGCCGTTGACGTCCGGCCGATGTAGCCAATCGAGGTCGTACCACGGCGTCTGGAAGTCGGCGGCCTCAAGGCCGATGAGCGCGCGAAACTCGCGCGCGTGCGCGATCGCGAGGTTGAGCACGATACGGCCGCCGATCGAACAGCCCAATACCACCGGCTTCTCGAGCTCGAGCGCCGTGCAGAAGGCGCGGATCATTTCCGTGTAAGCGGCAGTCGTGAGGCGGTACTCCCCGCGCTCCCAGCCGTCGGGCGGTGTCGATTTGCCGTGCCAGGGCATGTCGAAGGTCAGGACGCGGTAATGGTCCGTCACCGCGCGATCGACCATGAGATGCCGGAACTGCCGGCCATCGGCACCGGCGGTATGCAGGCACACCAGCGGAATGCCCTGCCCTGCTTCCTCGAAATAGATGCGGTGCGCACGACCGCCGAGGGTCATGTGGACATAGCGCCCGACGATCGGATCGATCGCGGCCGCCATCACTCAGCTCCTCGCGCCGAGCCGGCGCGGCGCCGCCAGCACGTCCTTCAGATAGAGCAGGTTCGCCATCAGCGGATGCAGATCGCCCTCGATGGCGAGGAGTCCGCGCTTGGAGAGCGCAAAGAGATCGTGGTGGCCCGGCGGCGGCACCGCCTGCCAGAACTTCCGCCATGCCTCGGCACTACCGCGGAGAGCGAAGCGCCATGAGGGCATCACGAAGGGCCCGCGCTCGACCCGCTCGATCCGGCCTTCGCGGATGTCGACGAGATACTCGGTCTCGCCCACGCCGACGAGGAAGCGCGTCGAGAGAAAGCGCCCGCGCCGCACGAGCACGGGATCGCCGTTCACGAGCTCCGGGAGGCGCTCGAGCATCGGGGTCACGCCTGCGGCAGGCGCGGCGTCTTCATGAATTGCGAGCGGTCGGCGGATTTGACCGCGGCAAGCCGCGGCCGCTCGTCGCGCGCCACCGTGAGCGGCACCTCGACGCCGGCGGCGCCGAGCGACCATACCTGGCGATAGAGTTCCGCGAGCGTGGTGACCTCCTGATCGCCGACGGTCAGGATCACGTCGCCTTTGCGGATGCCGACCGCATGCGCTGGCCCCTTCGGCGAGAGACCGACCACGACCACACGCCCGTCGGTCTCGGCGGCGTAAATTCCGAGCCAGGGCCGCGCGGGCCGCGGCACCCGACCGTAGGTCAGCAAATCTTTCAAGATCGGATTGAGCGCGTCGATTGGCACGATCATGTTGAGGTCCTGCGCGGGCCCGCCGTCGACCGACTGCTGCACGAAGAGCGAGCCGATACCGGCAAGCTTGCCGTCGCGGGCGACCAGCGCGGCGCCTCCCCAGTTCGGATGCGCGGGTGCCGTGAACAGTGCCTCGTCGAGGAGATATTCCCAGTAGCCCGCGAACTCCCGGCGCACCATCACCTGCGCCGCGATCGAGCGGCGCCGACCGCCGGCACCCGCGACGATCACGGGCTCGCCGACCGCGAGATCGGCGGCGCTGCCGATCTCGAGCGGCCGCACGTTGAACCGGCCGAGCGCCTGGATGAGCCCAAAGCCCGTCTCGTAATCGTAGGCGAGCGCGTGGCCCGCGAGCGCCTGGCCCTGGTTCGAGTAGAGCCAGATGGTGTCGGCCTCGCTCATGAGATAGCCGATGGTGAGGACGAGGCCGTTCTCGCGGATCAACACCGCGTTGCCCGCGCGCTCCGTGCCGAGCGTCCCTGCGGAGAACGCGTCCTGCGGCACCGTCGCCTCGAGCCGCAGCATCGCATCGAGCGCCGCGTCGAGGTCGAAGCTGAAATCCTCCGGTCGCGGACGCGCGTCTGCCGGGATCTCCCAATCGGTCTTCTCAGCCATGATCGCGATTTTTCACCCGGGATCGCTGACTGGCAAGCCCTTCACGTGGCTCGCGCTCATCGCACCGCGTTGGCGATCAGATAATCCGCGAAGTCCGCGGGCTTCAGCTTGAACTCGATGCGCTCGGCCTCGCCCGCGAGCGCGCGCCGCACGAGCATGTGGTTCTCGACATGGGCGGGCACCACCTTGAAGAGGCCGATCGCGCCCCTGATCCGCGGATAGATGTTGGGATCGATCAGCTTTTCCTTGCGCGCCACGCGCTCGACCACCTCGGCCTCGGTGAGTCCGTCGACGACCTGCTTCTTCACAAGCTGCCAGTCGGTCTCGCTCGCCCAGCCCGCTACCACCAACGACTTCGGATCCTCATCGGTGCAGCCGAGCTTGAAGATGTGCTTGCTGAGGCCGACGTCGGAAGCCCATTTGCTGAGCTTGCTGCTGCGCGCGACGTAGATCGTCGTCATTGGGATCTCTCGCTCAGGCTTGGAGCCACTGCCGCATCGCGGCGGTGACGGTGGCGGGCTTCTCGAGCGTCGAGAGATGGCCGCAGTCCTCGACGACCACAAGCTTGGCGCCGGCGACCAGGCCCGCGATCTCCTCGTGGAGCGCGGGCGGCGTCAGCGCATCCTGCCGGCCGCAGAGCACCAGCGTCGGACAGGCGATGCGGCGCAAGTCCTCGCGGCCGTCGGGCCGACCCATGATCGCCTTCTGCTGCCGGAGGAACGCCTCTTTGCCGACGCGCTCCGCCATACCCATCACGATCGCGCCGAGCGGCTCGTCCTCGTGGCGCGCGGCGTGAATCAACAATGGCAGCAAACGCGGCGTCACGCCCTTGAACTCGCCTTTCTCCGAGAGCTCGATGAGGCCGCGCCGGCGCGCGGTCTGCTCGGGCGTGTCGGCGCGGGCGGAGGTGTCGAGCAGCGCGAGTTTTTCCACGCGATCGGGTGCCTGGCGCATCATCTCCTGGGCGACATAGCCGCCCATGGAGAGGCCCGCGAGCGCAAAGCTCGGCGGTGCCGCGGCGAGTGCCCGCTGGGCCATGGCCGGGAACGAGTCGTCCCTGGTAAGGTCGATGATGAGAGGCTCGGTGACCTCTGCGAGCCCCTCTACCTGTGGACGCCAGAGTGCCGCGTCGCAGAGCAGCCCCGGCA